>CAYLSS010000057.1:4453-10591 GCA_964385765.1 uncultured Solibacteraceae bacterium | reverse complement strand
ATTCCGACCCCAAAGCCCGCAACATCTTCGGCGTCGCCGCTGAGGACGAGGATTTCGCCCGCCGCGGCATCCGCCTGCGCCAGTTCGGGCAGCGAATCATCGAGCTGCTCGGCGGCAAGCGCATTCATCCTTCCTACGGCGCGCCGGGAGGCGTCTTGAAGGTGCTCACCAGCGCCGAGCGCGACGAAATGCTCGGCTGGATTCCCGAGGCCAAGAAGACGATGGAGACCGCGCTTGGACGATTCAAGTCGATTCTCGACGGCTTTCGGGACGAAGTCCGGCACGTCGGCAACTTTCCGTCGCTCTACATGGGTCTCGTCAACGAAGACGGCTATATGGACTTCTACGACGGGCTCCTGCGCTTTATGGACGCCGAGGGCAACATCGTCGCCGACGGGCTGAAGCCATGGCGCTATGAGACCTTCATCGCCGAGGCGAGCGAGGAATGGTCATTCATGAAGTTCCCTTATTACAAGGCGATGGGCTACCCGACGGGAATGTACCGGGTGGGACCCCTGGCGCGCTGCAACATCGTCCACGCCGCCGCCACGCCTTTCGCCGACAAGGAACTGCGCGAGTTTCGCGAGCGTCGATGGGTGATGCGCAACGAGTCATTCCTCTATCACCTGGCCCGGCTCATCGAGATGCTCCATTCGGTCGAGCGCATCGAAGAGTTGCTGGAGGATTCGGAGATCCTGGACGAGCATGTTCGCGGCCAGGCAGGCGTCAACAATCACCGGGGAGTAGGCTGCTCGGAGGCGCCCCGCGGGACGCTTTTCCATGACTACGAGGTAGATGACGACGGGCTGATCCGGAAGGCGAATCTGCTCATCGCAACCGCACAGAACAACCTGGCAATGAATCGCTCGGTGGAGCAGACCGCGCGGCATTTCGTGTCGCCCGGCAGAATCACCGAAGGCATGCTCAACCGCGTGGAAGCGGCGATTCGCTGCTATGACCCGTGCCTTTCGTGCTCCACGCATGCCATCGGCCGGATGCCGATGGTTCTCGAGCTACGAAACCGCGAGGGCGCGCTGCTGGACTGCGTGCAGCGGGATTGAAGACCCTATTAATCGCCATCGGCAATACGCTGCGCCGGGATGACGGCGTTGCCCATCGGGCGCTCGACCTGCTGGGAAAGCTCTCACCGGATATCACGCCTCGCAAGACGCATCAGCTCACACCGGAGCTCGCCGACGACATGGCGCCGTTTGACCGCGTGGTCTTCGTCGATGCCGTCGAGGGGACACGCCGCGGCGAGCCCAGCCTTCAGCTCGTGCTGGAGGAGGAACCTGACGCCCTTTCCTCGCCCCTCACGCACTCCACCACCCCCGCGGCCGTCCTGGCATTGAGCCGAAGACTGTATGGTTTCGACGGGGTCGCCTGGCTCATCGCCATCCCCACCTTCGATCTCGGCATCGGCGAGGGACTTTCGACGGAAGGCGAGGCCGAAGCCACTCTTGCCGCCGGCAGGCTGCGAGAGTTCCTCGAGCTGCCGGTCAAAGAAAAACAATAACGGCAGTTTAGGACCGTATAATCTTTATCAGGAGCAGATCGCACTCCCTCGATTGGCAACCGGCTTACCGGAAGGAGATCAGAAATGGGCATCATCGCACGCATTCTCGGCATCTGCCGCACGCAGCCTCCGGCTGACTCAAGCTGTTGGATCCACCGAAACGACCGGGTCGAGATCGACCTTGCGCGCGCCAGGGAACTTGTTCCCAACGGCGGTGCAATCCGGCTCGAGGGACAGGGCCTCCCCGAACGCGTCCTCGTCGTCCACGGCAACGACGGCCGGATGTACGCTTTCCACAACAAGTGCACGCACGCCGGCCGGCGAATCGATCCACTCGCCGGCGCCGATCAGGTCCAATGCTGCAGCGTCGGCCAAACCACCTGGAACTACGACGGGCAACGGATCTCCGGTTCCGGCCAGGAGCCGCTGACACGGTTCCCGGTGGAGCAGGACGGCGGCAAGCTGATCGTTCGCCTGGCGCGCTGAACGCGCCGAAATACAGATACTGCCCGGGCGTCCAGTATAATGGGTTGCAAGCGGGGGGCTGTCACCTCATTTGACTCGCCGGACGCAAGCCGGCGGGAATCGGCGATCGCCATGGATGAAATCGTGAATATCCCGACAGCGGAGACTTCCGTGATTCGCCTGCGGGCGGAGGACAACGTCGCCGTGGCTCGCGTCGCGTTGTCGGCCGGGCAGACTGTTGTGGTGGACGGACAGGCGGTGCAGGTTCGAAGCCACGTCCCGTACGGCCACAAAGTGGCATTGGCCGGTATCCGGTCAGACGATCCGGTGGTGCGCTACGGCATGGTGATCGGGAGGGCGAAGCAGGCGATCGGGCTTGGCGAGCACGTCCACGTGCACAACGTGACACTGGAGAACGCGAGCGGGCAATTCGAGTTTCCCGCCCGGGATTCGGCGCCGGCGGCAATCGAATCGAGCGACACTTTTCTCGGCTACCGGCGGCCGGACGGCCGCGCCGGCACGCGGAACTACATCGCGATCGCCGCGGCCAGCAATTGTGCGGCGTACACCGCCGAATCGGTGGCGAGGCGCTTTCCGCGCGAATCGCTGCCGGAGAACGTGCATGGCGTCGCGGCCTTCCCACATGGTCATGGCTGCAGCATCCCGCTCGGTCCCGACACGGATCAGTTGCAGCGCACCATAGCCGGCATGCTGGACCATCCGAACGTTGCCTGTGCGGTGATTCTGGGGTTGGGCTGCGAGGTGAACCAGATCAGCATCTACACGGGCGCGGACCCGTCGCGCGGCAGCCGCCTCGTCGGCCTGACCCTCCAGGAAACCGGCGGCACGCGGGCAACAGTCGAAGAGGCGTGCCGCGTGGTTGGCCGGATGATCGAACAGGCGGCCGCGCAGAAGCGCACGGAGGTCCCGGCGTCGGCGCTGACGCTCGGCTTGCAATGCGGCGGTTCGGACGCCTTTTCGGGGGTCACGGCGAATCCCGCCCTCGGCTCCTGCTGCGACCTGCTCGTGGGGGAGGGCGGAACGGCGGTGCTGGCCGAGACCACGGAGACCTTCGGCGCCGAGAATCTCCTGGTACGCCGCTCGCTCAATCGCCGGGCGGCCGAAAAGTACCTGGCGCTGGTCGAACAATACAAAGCCTACCTGCGACCCTGGGGCAGCACCTTCGACGATAATCCTTCGCCAGGCAACAAGGACGGCGGTTTAACGAACATCCTTGAGAAGTCGCTGGGGGCGGTCGCCAAGGGCGGAACCACGCCGCTCGTCGACGCCTACGACTATGCTGAGCGCATCGCCTCCCGAGGCCTGGTCTTCATGAACACTCCGGGCAACGACCCGATCTCGCTGACCGGCATGGCCGCCGGCGGATCGAACATCATGGCCTTCACCACCGGCCGCGGAAGCGCCAGCGGCTTCCCGATCGTCCCCGTCATTAAGATCTCCAGCAACTCGAACACCTATCGCCGGATGCCCGATGACATGGACATCAACGCCGGCCGCATCGCCGACGGAGAAGCCTCAGTGGAGGAAGTAGGCCGGGAGATCTACGACTTCATGCTACGCGTCGCCTCGGGCGAGACGACCTGCAGCGAGCGGCTCGGCCACAACGAGTTCGTGCCGTGGCGCATCGGGCCGGTTTTGTAGACCGGACGGCCGGAGCCGTGAGGCTAGCCCCGACCGTCGCGGGACCACCAGGGCGTAGAAATCGTGGCGGGTGACGGTGCAGTCGAAATCTGTGATGAGAATCGAATCGGGCAGGTGGGTCAACTTCTATTCTAGGTGTAGGAGTGGCGCCGAGCGCGCGATGTGCATCGACGTCAGTCCGATGATCGCACGAGCATTCGTCCCGGGATCCGGCGACTCTGCAGGAAAGGGTCAGAATTCCGCTGAGACCCTCTCTGACTCAGCCCATCGTATTCGCTCCGGAGAAGGGCAGCAGTCTTCCGGGCACACATCGTGACTCGGGCCGTGGAAGCCGATAGCCCGGCGTTCGAGACCTGGCTCGGCACGCTCCAGGATCAGTTCGCGGACCATCTCGATGAACTTCGGGTGGGTACCGACGGTTCGCGCCCGGATCATCTTCAACCCAAGTTCACGGCTGATCTTCTGCGCCTCAACGTCCAGGTCATAGATCACCTCCATGTGATCGGATACGAAGCCGATCGGTACCACGCAGATATTTCGGGCGATGCGGCGTTCCGCGACGTCCTTCAGGTAATCGCAGATATCCGGACCCAGCCAGGGCTCTGAAGGCGGACCGCTCCGGCTCTGGTACACGAGGTTGACGTTATTCCGGTTGATACCGCGTCCCACCAGTCGGCTGGCTTCGACAATTTGTTCGGAGTATCGTGACTGCCGCGCCACGGAGAGCGGCAGGCTATGGGCGGTGAACACGATGTGAACTGTGTCCCGGAAGATTGCCGGAAACTGATCGAGAGCGACCTCCACGTTGTCGATGACCGCTTCGATGAACAGCGGATGGTTGTAGAAGGCGCGCAGCTTTTCGATGCGCGGCGCGCCCGGACCCACCTGCTCGCAGGCCCGGGCGATGTCTTCGCGATACTGGCGGCAGCTCGAGTAAGAACTGTACGCCGAAGTGACAAACGCCAGGGCGTTCTTCACTCCGTCGTCGCGCATCTTAGCCACGGTATCGGAGAGATATGGATGCCAATTGCGGTTGCCCCAGTAGACGGGAAGCTTGGGCCCCTCCTCATCGAGAATGGCCTGCAGCTTGGAAACTAGCTCGCGGTTCTGATCGTTGATGGGGCTCTTCCCCCCGAAGCGGTAGTAGTGTTCGGCCACCTCGAGAAGGCGTTCGCGCGGGACCCGCCGTCCGCGGACAACATTCTCCAAAAATGGAATGACGTCTTCGCGCTTTTCGGGCCCTCCAAAAGAAACAACAACTACTGCATCAAAAGCCGGAGTCGAAGCCGAAGTTTGGTTCATGGTTGCCCTTAACTTCCTAGGATGCCTCGTCTCCGGCTTCGGAGGCTAGTCGAACACCCTACTGTTCGCGCAGACTGAGGTAGAAATCCTTGACGTCGTAGTCCTTGCCCTTGTGGCTCAGACGCTCGGTGACATCCTCCACTGTCTTCGGCGGAGGCACCACGACCTTGTCTCCCGGTTTCCAGTTCACCGGCGTGGCGCAAGCCGCGCTGTCGGCTGTTTGCAGTGCCCTGGTAATCCGGAGAATCTCGTCGATGTTGCGGCCCGCGTTCAGAGGATAGTAGATGATCGCCCTGATTACGCGCTTGGGGTCGATCATGAACACCGCCCTCACAGTCACCGTCGCGCTCTCTCCGGGATGGATCATCCCGTACAACTGCGCTACCTTTGTATCCAGGTCGGCGATGATCGGGTAAGGCAGTTCGATGCCCATGGTATTCTTCAGATTCTCACGCCAGGCGAGATGAGAGTGGATGCTGTCGATGCTCAGACCGATCAGCTTGGTGTCGATGGCGGTAAACTCGTCTTGCCTCCGGGCGAACTCCGCAAGTTCGGTCGAGCAGACCGGCGTGAAGTCGGCCGGATGCGAGAACAAGATCACCCACTTGTTGCCCTGCCACTCGCTGAATTTCATCGCCGGAGAGTGCGTCGTCACCGCCGTAAAATCGGGCGCCGAATCCCCAATCCGGGGCATTGCGGACCTGATGACATCGTCAGACATGGTAGTACCCTCCTACTTCAATCGGGAATATAGAGATTTCCCAGCGCTTCGATTCTTACATGAATCGACGCGATCTGCAAATCACAGTCTCGTAATGTTGTCAGCGTTTCCGGTCCGGTAGCGGCGTCTTCGGCTGAATGCCCTCCCAGGGGCGCGGGTCGGGCTTCTCGGTGAAGGCGGCAAACATCGGGATAGCGGCGGCGTCGAACTGGGTCATTGGAGCGAGTCCGAGGATGAGCTCGATGGTTCTCAGGACAGAAGCCGAATTGTAGAATGTGCTGTCGACCATTCCTGTCCGAGTGTACGGCGATATCGCGAAGGCGACGGAGCGGTGGGGGGCAATGTGGTCCCGGCCTCCCGAGGCGTCGTCCTCAGCTACGAAGATCGCCATCTTCGGCCAAAATCTGGTGCGCGAGCACGCCTCGACGATCATGGCGAGATGTTGAACGGCCCTCAAGTCATCGGCATTACT
>CAYLSS010000057.1:0-4443 GCA_964385765.1 uncultured Solibacteraceae bacterium | reverse complement strand
GGCGAGCGCGTGATCATTCTCAGCGACATATGCGGCGGAATCGAGACGCGATCCCCGGCTGGCGGCACGATCGTTGCCGAGATGCATCACCATCAATCGCGGCATGCTGCCTTCCTGTTCCATTCGTGCCAAATCAGCCAGAAAGACCCCGGCGCGCTTCACATCGGAATATCCGAGGTCGAGGCCTCGGAAACGGAGGTCGGTAATGCCGTTCAGTGAAGGATCGAGCACCCGGCTGACCTGAGTGCCCCCCTCATCAGCCTCCGGGAGATTTTCGACCAGGAACCCGTAGTTGCGCACGGAAAGGCCGGCGAGACGGGCTTGGCTCCACAGGAACCCGGCGGGGGGAGCAGCGGCCAGCCTGTAGTTGTCGAAATCGACGCGCTCGAGGCGGCCCGCCGCCACGCTTGGCCAGAATCGCTGTACAAAAGCCGGGGCGATAGCTGCTGTCGACCACATCAGACCGTCGGCGTTCCAACTGCCGTTGGCATAGAAATTGTCGAACAGGGCAAAGTCCATGGCCAGCTTGTGATGGTTCGGGGCGATCTCTTCGCCAAACCGTACAAGGGAGGAACTGCCCTCACCCTTACCGACCGCCCCAAAGACTTCGTCGTAAGACAGGTTCTCCTTGACGATATACAGGACATGCTCGATCGGCGATCTCATCTCGGCTGGTACGTTTGGACCGGGGGGGATTGGATTGCCCTCCGGGATTGGGTAGCCGATCATCCGCTGATCATTGTAGGGCGACAATCGAAATGTCTCCTTGGTGTAGCGAAACAGTTCCTGCGCATCGGGGATCTCGATCACCGAGGCAGTGCCCTTGGGCATGCTGGCGCTCGCCACATCGATCATGGCCCGGCCGTTGCCTTTTCCGTTGAGAACCGCTATCCGGTCATCGCCAATCGGAGCGACGTCAGTCGGATACCAGCCCGTCGGCATGAAGCCCAGCACCCGGATCCTGGGTGCGGATACGTCGGCTATTGCGATGGCGTTGGCATCGGAACAAACAATGTAGAGCCGGTTCTGCGACTGATTCAAAGCCAGCGCCGAAGGAGTCATGCCCAAAGGCTGCCGCGGCCACGTCGAGACACGGATCGGCTCCAGCCTCTGGACGTCCTTGTTCTCGTTGACGCCGAGAACCTGTACCGTATTTGTGTTCGCGGTGGCCACGAAAATACGGGCCTTCCATGGCGGCTCGGGTTCGCCCTCTTCCAGCTCCACGGCATGGTCGCTCCACACCATATCCATGGGTTGAGAACCGAGCCGTTGGAAGAACAGCTCTTCGCCGTCGCCCGCCTCCAGGTGATGGATCGAGCCCTCTCCCCAACTGGTCACGAACAGGGACTGCCCATCGGGATGCGGGATGACGCGGTAGGGCCTCAGCGCGGTATCGAAGCGTTCAATAACCCAGCCGGATTGCGGATTGATCACGAGCAGCTCATTCCGGAATAGGGCCGTGGCGTACAGCAGCCGGCCATCCGGCGAGAATTGCAGGTCGCCGACGTAGTCGTCCGGGGTTTTGTCTTCGCCGCGCGGCGCCGTGTCGAAGGTGCGCTTCCGTTCGAGCCCGCCCTCCGGGCTTAAGGCGAATTCATAGATCTTGGCGCCCGAGCCACCGGATACGTAGAGCAGCGGTCCCCCCGGGGCAAAGGTCAAACCGAATCCTGCGCCGTCGACCTCCTCCCGGCTCGTAAGCTGCATCGTCTCGGTGGACAGAACATGCACCGACGGCTGGCGAAGTCCGGAATGCAGCACTACGAGGTACCGGCCATCCGGCGAAACGACGGCCCGAATGGGGAATGTATCTAACTGAATCTGCCTGCCGGATGGGCGCAGAAGCCATCCAGTATTCAAAAAGTGCCCGTCGTCCCCGATCGGTCCCGCACGCTCCGGTCCGCTCTGAGCCATGAGACTGACTGTCATCAGCGCGACCAGGCCGGAACAGATGCCAGCTCCGGCAACCAGGAGATTGAGGGTTCGCAAGACCGCCCGGCCGGTCCAACCCTGCCAACCCCTCCCGGAAGACCATCCGAAGAGGATCACTGTACGAACCTCTGGGCGATGGGAATGCGGCGCCCCATTCCAAAGGCCTTGGTCGTGACCTTCAGCCCCGGCGCCGCCTGCTGGCGCTTGTACTCGTTCTTATCCACCATGCTGGCGACCTTGCGCACCAACGCGACCGGCTTCCCGGTCTGCCGCGCGATCTCGTCGGATGTCATATGATCTTCGACGTAGAGACGCAGGACAGCGTCGAGCGTTTCGTAGTCGGGCAGCGAGTCTGCGTCCTTTTGGTCGGGACGTAATTCCGCCGAAGGCGGTTTGATGAAGACATTTTCCGGGATCACCGTGCCGAGGCGGCAATTGCCGATGCGGCCCAGTTCATATACCAAAGTCTTGGGGACATCGCTGATCACCGCCAGCCCCCCGCACATGTCACCGTATAAGGTGCAATAGCCGACAGCCAACTCACTCTTGTTCCCGGTCGTGAGCACCATCGCGCCCGACTTGTTCGAGAGCGACATCAGCGTAACGCCGCGCAGCCGCGCCTGGAGATTTTCTTCGGTGACGTCTGGCGGGCGGTCGCCAAAAATGGGATCGAGGCTTTCGAGAATGGTTCCGTACGCGTTTTTTATGGAGACGATCTCGAATCGAATACCGAGTTTGCCGGCCAGCTCGCGCGCATCGCTGACGCTGCCTTCGGAGGAATACGGCCCGGGCATTGCGACGCCGGTGACGTTCTCCTTGCCGACCGCCTCGACGGCAATCACGGCGGTGACCGATGAATCGATTCCGCCGCTGAGTCCGATCAAGACCTGCTCGAAGCCACATTTGCGAATATAGTCGCGCGTGCCAAGCACAAGGGCCTCGTAGACAGCTTCATTCTCGCCGGGAAGATTCTGATGCTGGTCCCCCGTACCGGATTCGACGTCGACAAAGATCAGATCCTCGCGAAACGAGGCAGCCGATGCGATGACCCGGCCCCGCGCATCCATGGCAAAGCTGCTGCCGTCAAAGACCAATTGATCATTGCCGCCAACCTGGTTGGCGTAGATGATCGGGATTCCATGGCGCCGGGCGGCTGTGGCGAAGATGCTGCGTCTCAGTTCCCGTTTGCCCATGTGGTACGGAGAAGCGTTCACTGTGATCAGGATCCCGGCGCCCCCCTTGACCATCTCTTCCACGGGATCGCGTCGGTACTGCTGCCGCGCCCAAAACTGCTTGTCATTCCAGGCGTCCTCGCAGACGGTAAGGGCTACGCTCCCGCCGGCGATCCGGCAGAGGTCCTGGCTGTCGGCGGCCTGAAAGTATCGCTCTTCGTCAAAGACGTCGTAGGTGGGCAGCAGCATCTTCTGCTGCCGGAAGCCGACTTCGCCGCCCTCCAGGACGGCCGCGAGGTTAACGGCGGCTTTGCCGTTGGACCGCGCGGCGCGGGCCACGGTACCGTAAATAAGAGCCAGGGGGAGGTCGCGGGTCTCGTCGGCGAGGCGTTGTTCCTCTTCGATGGTCCGTTCATAGAAGGCGGGCTTCTCGAGGAGATCGCGAGGCGGGTAGCCGGTGACGGCGAGCTCTGGGAACACGACGATGCGCGCGTTGCCGGCGGCGGCTTGCCGGGCCATCGCGATCATCAGGTCCACGTTGCCAGGCAGGTCTCCGACGGTTGTATTGATTTGCCCGATGGCCACTTTCATGGAAGCCTCCATTGTACTGTGTGGCCTGCCAGGCACATATATCGCAGGACGGCTCCGCCGGGAACTGACGGGGAAGCGCGGTTTCCGGCGAAAGCCAGACTGGAAGATCCGCGGGCCGCGTATCTGCTGGCGAAGCGCTGGTCACCGGGCCGCCGGCCAGCGCCGGTGAGCGCCCACTCCATCCTCAGAGGTCGCGCAAGACAGCTCGCAGCTCGTGCTAATGTTCGTTTTTGTGGGGGTTCTGATGACCACGCGTGGTCTTTATGTTCCGGCCGCGGCCCTGGGGGCTATCTTTTGTCTGGCCATCGCGGCACGGAGCGCGGAAAACCCGGTCCGGTTTGTACACCAACCCATCGATTTCACGTTGGACAGTTGCGAAACCCTTGATCGCTATGCGCCGGAAACCATGGCCGGGGGAGTTGGTGTGTTCGACTACGACAACGACGGTGATTTGGACATTTACTTCGCCAACGGCGCCGACATCAAAACCCTGAAGAAGACCGAAACGAAGTACTCGAACCGCCTGTTTGCCAACGACGGCGACGCAGGTTTTACAGATGTGACCAAAGAAGCCGGATTAGCCGGCACAGGCTATGACAATGGTGTAGCGATCGGCGATTACGACAACGACGGGCACCAGGACCTTTTCGTTGGTGGTGTGCATCGGAGCACGCTTTACCACAACAACGGCGACGGTACGTTCACCGACGTCACTCGGGAAGCCGGACTCGCCGGAGAAGACCCTGAGCAC
>CAYLSS010000056.1:8972-10605 GCA_964385765.1 uncultured Solibacteraceae bacterium | reverse complement strand
ACCTCATCGGGCGTCTTGCCGAGGCAGAAGATCACTTCAGGCATCCCGTGCCGGAGGGCGCGGTGGTGGTCCACCTTCGCGTAGCCGAGGTCTTCGAAGGGCAGATGACGAAGTTGGGTGAGCGCTTCTTCCACCGGAACGCTGCCGGCGCGGACTTGCTCGAGGAGTTTGAGGAGATGTGCCTGGTCCATCGTATTGTCGATTCACATACGGATTCGGGAACCGATGCGGATCCCGTGCTTCTCAATACTGCCCGCGGCGAGTTCGAGGACGTAGAGCGACTCGACCGTGCCCCCGTAGCTCGGGCACTGGCTGGCCTCGCTCTCGCAGGGCGGCGTGTTTGGTGACAGCTCGACGACGCGCCCGTTGCGATCCATCCAAATGATATCCAGCGGAATCTCTACCTGGTACATCCAATAAGAGTATTGACCTGGTGAACCATGGATGAACAGCATGCCACGATCCTCGGGCAGCGACTTCCGGAACATCATGCCGCGCATCATATCCTGCGGATGGGTCATCAACTCGGCCCGGACCTGGAAACCGTCGGGCAAGGTGACAACCCGGGTATTGAACTCCTCAAGACTCACCGTTCGTGTGTCGCCGCACGCGGCGGCGACGAGGATTGCCAGGAAAAAGAGCCGCCCCCGAAAACCGCCGGGCAGCATATGAGAGCACGGAGCCATGAAATAGAATGGTACATGGAAGCGGTTTCCGACTGCCAATCCCACAAATCCGTACAACCGAATCCATGACAGGCGTGCTCGACAAAGTGCGGCTTACGCTCGACATGATCAAGTTCGAGCACTCGGTTTTCGCGCTTCCGTTTGCCTTAACGGGGGCGCTGCTGGCGATGAGGGAGGAAGGATTCGCGATTGAGGCGCCGGGCTGGAAACTCTTGTGGATCGTGGTGGCGATGGTGGGGGCGCGGTCGGCGGCGATGACCTTCAATCGCATACTGGATGCCGGGATCGATGCCCGGAATCCGCGCACACGGGGCCGGCACATTCCGGCTGGGCTACTGTCGAGGGGGTTCGCGTGGGGCTTCTGGGCGGTCGCATCGGCGGCCTTCGTGCTGGCGGCGCGGATGCTGAATCCGTTGTGCTTCAAGCTTTCGCCGGTGGCGCTGGGGGTTGTTTTCTTTTACTCCTATACGAAGCGCTTCACGTCCCTGTCACACCTGGTGCTGGGCTTGTCGCTCGGCATCGCCCCGGCGGCGGCGTGGATCGCGATTACGGGATCGCTCGACGCGCGCATCGTGTGGCTGACAGCGGCGGTGATGTTGTGGACGGCGGGTTTTGACGTGATCTACGCCTGCCAGGACTACGAGTTCGACCGCGATACCGGCCTCTTCAGCATCCCCCGGCGGCTGGGTATCGCGGGCGCCTTATGGATCTCCCGTCTGTTCCATCTGCTGATGCTCGGCTGCCTGCTGGCGCTGGTCGCGAGCTTCGGGCTGGGAACCGTGAGCCTGGTCGGGGTGGCGGCGGTGGCGGGACTACTCGTATGGGAGCATCGATTGGTGCGGGCCACCGACCTGTCGCGCGTCGATGCGGCTTTCTTCGCCATGAATGGGTATATCAGCGTGTTATTCTTCTGTTTTTGGGCGGCTGACATCCTATTGGCTCGGGGA
>CAYLSS010000056.1:5823-8962 GCA_964385765.1 uncultured Solibacteraceae bacterium | reverse complement strand
GAGGGGGGTTATGAGCACACCGCAGTTCGACGAGCAGCGTCTGCGCAACATACTTACCAAGGTCGAGGCGGGTGCGCGTCTCAGCTACGACGACGGCGTTGCGCTCTTCCGCACGCCGGATCTTCTGGGCGTGGGCTACATGGCGAACCTGGTCCGCGAGCGGCTGCACGGAAATGTCACATTCTTCAACGTGAACCGGCACATCAATCCCACGGATGTGTGCGTGGCCAGTTGCCGGCTGTGCGCCTTCGGCAAAAAGGTCAATGATCCAAAGGCCTATACGTGGTCGCTCGAAGAGATCTGGGAGCGGGCCGGAGCGGGTTACAGCGAGGCCATCACGGAGTTCCACATTGTCGGCGGCCTGCACCCGACGCTCACCCTGGACTGGTATTGCGAGATGCTGCGCGGCCTGAAAGAGCGTTTTCCACAGGTGCATCTAAAGGCGCTGACGATGGTGGAGATCGCCTACCTTGCCAAGCGCACGAAGATTTCGGTGCGTGAGACGCTGCGGCGTCTGAAGGAAGCCGGGCTGGACTCGATGCCGGGCGGGGGCGCTGAGATCTTCAACGAGCCGATCCGGCGCATCATCTGCGACCACAAGATCGACGGGAACCAGTGGCTGGAGGTGGCGCGCGAGGCTCATGCCCTAGGTCTCAAGTCCAACTGCACAATGCTGTACGGGCACCTGGAGAGCGAAGAGGATCGTGTGGATCACCTGGTCCGGCTGCGGGAGCTGCAGGATGAGACGGGGGGATTTGTCACCTACATCCCGTTGGCCTTCCATCCGGACAACACGCCGCTCGAGCACATCCCGAAGACGACCGGCTTCAATGATCTGAAGAACATCGCCGTTGCCCGCCTGATGCTCGACAATATCCCGCACATCAAGGCGTACTGGATCATGATGACGCCGCGGATCGCGCAGATCGCGCAGCGCTTCGGCGCCGATGACATCGACGGCACGGTGGTGGAGGAGAAGATCTACCACGACGCCGGGGCGACGACGTCGCAGTCATTGCGTCGCAGCGAGCTGCTCGACCTGATCCGGAAGGCGGGGCGCGAACCGGTGGAGCGAGACACGCTGTATCGTCCGGTGGAGCGGACCGAGTCGACGTTCACGGTGCTCAGTTCGACAGGTTGAGTCGCGCGCTGGAATTGGATCAGCTTTCAAGCGGGCTGATTGCCGCGCTCCGGATGCTAATCTGAGTATTCTGTGCTGCTTGTTTGTGTCCGACACCTGCCGACGGAATGGAACCGGCGTGGTTTGCTTCAGGGGCGCCGGGATACTGAGCTGATCGAGCCGGACGAAACGACGCTTCAGGCGATCGGGCGGGACCGCGAACGGCTCGAACGTCTGGGCCCGTTCGATCTTGTCCTCACCAGTCGTCTCCAGCGCGCGCGCCGCACCGCGGAAATCTACGGCTTCCCCAATTACACGGCCGATGCTCTGCTCGACGAGTTCGACTTCGGCGAATGGGAGGGACATCAACGCTCGGAGATGATGGTGGTTGTGGGGACGCAGTGGGAGAAAGACCCGCGCAAGCTGGTGCTCGGCGAGAGCCTGGTTGAACTGGAGTCGCGCATCCGAATGGCGACGATGAAATACGCGGTTTACGATCGCGTGCTGGCCTTCGGCCACGGCTCATGGATGCGGGCGCTACGATCGATCGTCGAGTGCGGTGATGTCCGCCGGATGAACCGGAAGTGGATCGAGAACGGCGAGGTGTTGGCGTGTGAATGCGACGGGGAGGGTCAGATCACCGGGGCTTCTCAAGGGCTTGTGTAGTATGCATCAGTATTGGCCGGATTGATGCACGTTTTCCTATTCTTATCTCGGTCGACGATTGTGCCGGGCGGCCGAGGTCGCGTGAAGCGAGCATGTCTCGTAACTATTCAACGGGGATCTCGAAGAAGAACAGTTCCTGACCGGTTGCGGCTTCGTGGATGCCGGTGATGTAGAGGATCGCTCCCCGATGAGAGGCCGTGTTGAAGTAGAAGAATCCGGAGGCGGAGTCGCTTGGCGGGAGCATTTTCGCGGCGAACCCGCGGCTTTTGATCTCAAAGGACGCCAGGGGATTCTTGTCGCGCTTCTTGCCGATTTTCGGGATCGGCGATGGAATGCTCCTGCCTGAGATGTCAGGCCGTTCGACGCCGTGGAGGTACTGCACCTGGTCAGCGGGGATGGCCTCCAGCCGGCGGCGATCCGGGCGGATGTACTCGACGCGCAGTTGGTCGAGTCGCAGCGCCTGATCCGAGTCATTGCGCATGACAACCAGGACCGGCAGCACGCCATAGTCGTTCGGATCTTTCTTTCCGAAGGCGGGTCGGGTGTCTTCAGGGGTCGAAAAAGCGTCGACACCGATGGTAAGCTTGCTGATGGTCTGGTGATTCGGGAGTCCAGTCGCCTCACCGGGCCGGAACACTTCGTCATCATTGCCGGCGGACAGCCCGGCGCATATGGTCAACGCGAGAATCAGGCCTTTACGGAGAAGTCTCATTTACCTCCTTTACCGAGTGCTGCAACTGATCGTCTTCCCTTTTCTCGCAGTCTATCTTGTCTTGCGGGGGTTCCGCGATCGAGCCTACTTAGAACATTTTGGGGAGCGGTTCGGCATTCTTCCCAAATACGTAGGAGAGACGGCGCCGGCGGCGGTCTGGTTGCACGCGGTTTCGGTCGGGGAGGTGCTGGCGACCGTCGGTCTGCTGAGACGGCTTCGTTCGGAATATCCGGCGCGCCGGATCTATGTGACGTCGACAACGCTCGCCGGCCGCGCCCTGGCCGAGGAAAAGCTCGAGGGAGTTGCCGACGGCGTTTTCCATGCCCCGATTGACTACTGTTTCGCGATTCGCCGGGTCCTGAGGCGGCTGCGACCATCGGTGGTGGTTGTGGCCGAGACTGAGATCTGGCCGCATTGGTACCGTGAGGTCAAACGGTCCGGCGCGGGACTGCTGATCGTAAACGGCCGGATCTCGGACCGCGCCTACCCGCGGTACCACCGCTGGCGATGGTTTTTCCGGGAGGCTCTCGGCTGGCCGGACGCGATTTTGGCGCAAAGCGAGACTGCCGCGGAGCGGTACTGGGAACTGGGCGCGCCGCCGGAGCGGGTCAGCAACGCCGGCAATCTCAAGTACGATTTCG
>CAYLSS010000056.1:0-5813 GCA_964385765.1 uncultured Solibacteraceae bacterium | reverse complement strand
ACCGCGGCGACGCCGGACCCGGTCCAGCGGCTGCTAGAACGGATCGAGCCAGGGGAAGTTTGGATCCCCGCCAGCACCATGCCGCCCGCTGAACCGGGCGACCTGGACGAGGACTCTCTTGTCATCGACGCTTTCCGGGAGATGGCCGTCACGCGCAAGCGGTTGCTGTTGATCCTGGCGCCGCGGCGTCCGGGACGTTTTGACTCCGCGGCGGAGAAGCTGACCGCCGCCGGCGTCCGTTTTCTGCGGCGCTCCGAGCTTCAGGGCGATGAGGACCTGCCCTTGCCGGGCGTCCTGCTGCTCGACTCAATCGGCGAGTTGGGCGGACTCTTCCCGAAAGCCGACGTGGTTTTCATGGGCGGGACTTTCCCCCACCGGGGTGGCCATAACATCCTGGAGCCGGCATTTTCCAGCAAGGCGGTCGTCGCCGGTCCGCACATGGAGAACTTCGCGGACATCGCGGCGGACTTCCGGGACGGCGGCGGGATGGTGAGTCTCGACGACCCCGGCGCTCTGGCCGGGGAGATCGCGGCGCTGCTCGACGACCCGGACCGCAGAAATGCGCTCGGCGCCCGAGCGCGGCAGATTGCTGAATCCAAGCGCGGAGCGACCGATCGGGCGCTGGTCGAGATCCGGCGGCTGAGCGGAGAGTCGATCATCCGGCCGTCCCGAAGCGCGGTTTCGGCGCTGGCGCTCCGGCCGTTGAGTTGGGCTTGGGAATATGGCTGCGTACTGAAGCGCACGTATCTAACTGCGAAGGCTCGCGGACTTGCGACGCCCGTCATCAGCATCGGCGGCATCGGCATGGGCGGGGCAGGGAAGACGCCTTTCGTGCTGTACCTGGTAGAGTTACTTGTCCGGCAGGGCCTCAAACCGGCGGTTCTGACGCGAGGGTACCGGCGGCGCTCTTCAGAAGCGGCGGTCATACTGCCCACCGGCTCGGATGCTCCCGTCTCCATGACCGGAGACGAGCCGCAGATCTTCCTTCGCTCCGGCCTCGCCCACGTCGGCATCGGATCCAATCGCCGTCAAGCCGGCGCACTGATCGAGAAACAGTTGCGGCCGGACCTGATGATCCTCGATGACGGCTTCCAGCACTGGGCGCTCGAGCGCGATTTGGATCTGGTTTTGATCGACGCGCTCGACCCGTTCGCCGGCGGCGCGGTCTTTCCCCTCGGCAGGCTGCGCGAACCGCTGGAGGAGCTGCGCCGCGCCGACGCGTTTGTAATTACCAAAGTCTCTCCGAGCGCGCCGTTGGCAGCGATAGAGCGGGAACTTCGGCGTCACTCTGACCGGCCCCAGATCTTTCATTGCCGGTTCGAGCCGGTCGGCTGGATTGACGCAGCCAGCGGCGAGGCGGTGGAGTTGGGGGCCGGCAACCGATGCGGCGCCTTTTGTGGTTTGGCGAACCCGGCTTCATTCTGGCAGTCACTCGACGAACTCGGGTGCCGGCCGGTCTGGCGCCGCGCGTTCGGCGACCATCACCGGTACCGCGGGGCCGGGCTCCGGCGGATCGCTTCGGAAGCCCGTTCGGCGAAGATCGAGACACTCCTCACAACCCAAAAAGACATCCTGAATCTGCCCGCGGACTGGGCGGAGCATCTATCCTCATTGCGATTGCTGTGGCTGCGCATCGAACCGCGAATGGCAGGAGCCGGGGCTCTTATGGAACTGGTATTGTCGCGCCTCGCTGCGGGCATGGACGCCCGAAGCCGGCAGCGCGGGTGAGGATCAATCCCGCCCTACGGGCACGTCCAAACGCAACTCTCGCATGAAGCGGGCCCTCATATCGCCGAGCCAGGGATCGACATAGCGTTGGTTGAGGTCGATTGTCGCGACCGCCACCGAGCCTTCGTCCGATGCCTCGACGATGACATCGCCAACCGGGTTTATAATTCGCGTCGGATGGCTGTAGCCGGAACTGACCAGGAACACATGATTCTCAATCGCCCGCGCCTTTGCCAAGACGTCATTGCCGCCCCAGATCGGCAGCAGGATGATCTCCGCGCCGGCGAGCGCGAGCGCCCGGGCGGGGTCGGCGTATTGTACGTCCCAGCAGATCATCATTCCGAGCTTGCCGAAGTCGGTTTCGAAGACCGGATAGTCCGAGCCGGGTTTGATGCCGCCTTCGGTCTCCTCGCGGGGAAGATAGACTTTTCGGTATTTTCCGACCAGTTGTCCGGAACGATCGAGGAGGACGGAGATGTTGTAGATCGCATCAGTTTCCTTCTCGTAGATCCCGGCGGCGATGTAGGTGTTATAGCGGCGGGCGATCTGGCCGAGCAGTTTCGTGGTGGGTCCGGGTACGGGTTCGGCGACGGCGGCGTAGTCCTTGCCCGTACCGACCATCGTCACGCCCTCGGGCAGGAGGATCAGGTCGATGGAATCATCGAGCCGCGCCTCGATGGTTTGAATGAAGCGCTCGACGCTCAGCTTCGGGGATCCGGTATTGGACGGTCGAAGGTTGACCGAGGCGACCTTGACATTGCGCGGTTCCGGTTTCGGCACAGCGGTTAGCGAGACATCGTCCCACCAGACGGTGGCCTGAGGTGCGTCCCACAGGAGCAACTGGATGCCCACGGATGCAGCGTTTTCGGGCGCGGGCGCGGTGACGCTGAGGCGGGTCCAATCCCCGGCGGGACTGGTCAGGTACGCGTAGTCAGGCTGGCCGGCGCGCTTGCCGGATGGCAGGCGCCAGTCCAGACGAGCGATCACCTGCCGCGGCTCGTAGCTGACGCCGAATTCACGGTAATGTGCTGTCAGACGATACCAGGAGCCGCCCGCAATGCCGTTGACCAGGCGCTCCCAGCCTCCGCAGACCGCCGTGTTGCTGTTTCCGGACACAGCGAGCGATCCAGGCTCTCCCCGGCTGTGAACCGCGTCGACGAAGAGGGCCGGGGCGTTTTCAGGGCGCGGGGTCCAGAGCCGCCAGCCGGCATCCTCGGCGGCTCCGTGGAAAGCCGATTGCTCGAAGACCGGTCCGGCGGCGCCCAGTGTGGAAAAGAGACTCAAAACGACAAGCAGCGCTCTCATTGGCTCGATTATATCCGCCGGGGACGAACCGCGGGTCCGGGCAGGAAAAAGAAACCGTGGACCGATTGATATAATCGGAAAACGTATGAGCCTGTCCAATCCTGTGCCTGAGGGGGGCGCGGAGAAGAAAGTCATTTTGCTGAATCCGCGTGGTTTCTGCGCGGGTGTGGTGCGGGCGATCGACATTGTTCGTTTGGCGCTCGAGGCCTATGGTCCCCCTATTTATGTTCGCAAGGAAATCGTCCACAACCAGCACGTCGTGAACGAGTTGCGGAATGCCGGCGCGATTTTTGTCGAGGAACTCAGCGAGGTGCCCGAGGGAGCGCGCGCCATCTTCAGCGCCCATGGCGTGGCGCCGTCGGTGCGCCAGGAGGCCGCGGAGCGCAAGCTTCGCGTCATCGACGCCACGTGTCCCTTGGTAACCAAGGTCCACCTCGAAGCGGTACGATTCGCCCGGAAGGGGTATACGATCGTGCTCATCGGGCACGAACGGCACGACGAAGTGATCGGCACGCTGGGCGAGGCGCCGCGGGAAACGGTGCTCGTCTCATCGGAGAAGGACGCCGACGAGCTGGTGGTCGCCGATCCGGACAAAGTCGCTTATCTGACGCAGACCACGCTAAGCCTCGATGAAACGGCAGGTATCATCGAGAGGCTGCGCCGACGGTTTCCGAAGATGGAGGGACCTCCTGCCTCGGACATTTGCTATGCGACGCAGAACCGGCAGACGGCGGTGAGCGAGATCGCTCCGAGGTGTGATCTGCTGCTGGTCATCGGGTCGCAAAACAGCTCGAACTCCCGCCGGCTGGTGGAAGTCAGTGAGAACGGCGGAACTCCCGCGTACTTGATCGATGATGCTACCGAAATCGATCCGGAATGGCTTCGCGGGGCGAGCCGGGTGGCTGTGACGGCCGGCGCCTCGGCCCCCGAGCACTTGGTGCAAAAGCTTGTTCTCGCCTTGAAGCAGCAGGGCTTCAATGACGTCGAGGAGGTGACGGTTCGGACCGAGGACGTACATTTCTCATTGCCCAGCGAACTGGCTGAGGCCGGTCTCGCGACCATCGCTGCTCGGTAAAGGCCGGCATAACGCTGCTCGATGAAAGCCGCTACAAATACAGACAAGTTCAGTTGCGAGGAGACGCCTGGTCCCCATCCGGGTCCTATTGTTGGACCTCAGGGCGGCAGGATGCTGCGAGCCGGATTAGCAGCACGAACGGCCACGGAAGGTCTGCTGGCCGAACGTGGCGCGGACGGCTACTGGTGTGGAGCGCGGCAGGCGCGCCCGGTGCTTGCCGCGGATGCGATTCTGTTCGAGTTGTGGATGGATCAGCCGGCGGATGGTGAGTGGCGGCCCGCCAGAGCGAAGGTCGTAAGCCGGGCAGCGGAGGTGTTGCTGTCATTCCAGCGTCCGGACGGCGGCTTTGGGGAGGCGGTCGCGCAGCGAACGGGCCTGGGCGAGACGGTGAAGGCATATTGCGCGCTCAAGCTGGCCGGCGTCGCGCCGGACAGTCCGCCGATGCTTGCGGCCCGGGAATATGTGCTCGAACGTGGGGGGCTTCAAGCGGCCGACAGCCTGACGAGGATCGAGTTGAGCTTTTTCGGTCTCGTTCCGCCTTCGGAATGCCCGCTGCTGCCGGTCGAGTTGCTTCTCATGCCTGGAAAACCGGCGAACTGGCTGGGAACCTGGACGCGGGCCGCGGCCATTCCCCTGGCGCTGGTGCAGGCTCTGCAGCCCGTCAAGCGGGTCCCGGAAGGCTTCGATTTGAGCGAGCTTTACTGCACGACGCGAGAGCCGCGCAGCGAGGGGAGGATTCCGGCCGCGGCGTGGAGCCGAATCATCGCATCCGTCCAGGGAATCTACCGTCGCGGGCGCTGGATGCTGCCTCCGCCGGTCCGCCGTCGCGCGATGGAGGCCGCCGAGCGCTGGGTGGTGGAGCGGCTCGATCCTGAGGGGCCGCCGGGCACTTTTTATCGTCCGCTGCTGTACTCCGTTCTTGCGTTGGATCTGCTTCGATACTCACCCGCCGAACCGCCGCGCAAGGCCGCCGAGCAGCGGCTGCGATGCCTGCTCGACGCCGAAGCCGAGTGCGGCGACGGTTCCCCCCGCTGCTTCTCGCCGGTTTGGGAGACAGCCGTTGCGGTGATCGCGATAGGGACCGCGGGGAAAGCGCCGCAGGTATCCTTCGAGCGGACGGCGGACTGGCTGCTGACCAAGGCAGTGCGACGAAAAGGAGACTGGGCGGTACGGAGACCATCCGTGGAGCCGGGGGGCTGGTATACGGGCTTTGCAAACGACTACTATCCGGACGCGGGCACAACGGCGACGGTGCTGCTGGCTCTCCGGCATATGAAGGGAGCCGATTCGGACGCGCAGGAGGCGGCCGCGCGGCAGGCGATCCGCTGGCTCCTGGCGATGCAGTCGGCCGACGGCAGTTGGTCGCTTTTCGACGGCGATTGCGGCCGCTATCCGTTTCGCCGGATGAGCTTCGCCGGCCGCTACACATCGCTTGACGAACACAGCGCCGACATTACCGGATTAGTGGTGGAAGCGTTGTGTGACTATGGGCTCACCGGGCGCGATCCCGCGATTCGGAGTGCGACCGATTACCTGGTTGGAACACAGCAGCTCGACGGGAACTGGTACGGCCGGGTCGACGGCAGCTACCTGTCGGGCACCGCGTTTGCCTTGCGAGGTCTGCGCGCGGCTGGATCCGACCTGAACGAACC
The DNA here is from genome assembly GCA_964385765.1 of uncultured Solibacteraceae bacterium. Lineage (GTDB taxonomy): Bacteria > Acidobacteriota > Terriglobia > Bryobacterales > Bryobacteraceae > CAWELS01. The sequence continues at coordinate 53 of CAYLSS010000056.1, read as the reverse complement.
GCATATTCTGCGAGCCGGAGAATGGCTTCGTTCCGTTCAGAATGCCGACGGCG
>CAYLSS010000055.1:0-10621 GCA_964385765.1 uncultured Solibacteraceae bacterium | reverse complement strand
GCTGACCGAGGATCTGCGGTTCGCCGATGACCATGGAATCGAGGCTGGCGGCCACGCGGAACAGGTGCCGGATCGCCTCATCGCCCTGGTAGCGGTACAGGTGCGGCTCGAGCCAGTCCGAGCGCACGTCCTGAGCCCGTGTCAGGAAGCCTTCGATCAAGCCATCCGTGTCCGCGCCGTCCTCAGCGGCCACGGTGACCTCGACCCGGTTGCATGTAGACAGAATCATCCCCTCGAGTACGCCGTCGATGCGCTGGAGATCCGACAGGGCACGGCTGAGCCGGTCATGGCTAAATGACAGGCGTTCCCGCACCTCGACCGGTGCGGTCCGATGGTTGATCCCTGTGACCAGGAGCTTCATTCGACAAGTAAGGGCCGCAACCCGACATGGGCCGCCCAGGTCATCGCCGAGCAGCAGACCACGGTGAGCACGAGCATGGCCGCTTTCCGCCCGCGCCAGCCGGCCGAGGTGCGGAGATAGATCATGACAAGGTCGAAGACCCAGGTCAGCAACGAAATGGCGATCTTGGGTTCGGCGATCCAGCGGTTTCCGGATTCGATGAACGCCCACGTGCTGCCGGCCACCACGGAGAGCGTGATGAGGGCGAAGGCGAAACCCATGGCCTGGGTGATCAACCGGTCCAGGGTGCCCAGGGCCGGCAATTTGCTTCCAAACAGTGTGGGCTGGCGCTTCTTCTTTTTGAGCTGGCGTTCCTGGAACAGATAGAAAATGGAGCCCACGGCGGCCAGTAGCAGGGCCGCGTAGCCGAGAAGCACAAGCAGGACGTGGACGAGCAGCCAGGCATCGCGCACTCTCGGATTGGCCCACGAGTCGACGGGAATCTCCATCGCTCCGACGAGCGCCATCAGGAATACCAGCGGAAAGAGGACGACGGTGATGCCAATGAACTGGTATCTCCAGTACGCGAACAAAAACAGGATGGCGATCAGGAAAGCGCAGACCGACATCGACTCGAAGAAGTTGTCGAGCGGTATGTGGCCGAGCGCGACGGCCAGTTCCACCAACGCCACCAAGTGGATCACGACGCCGACACAGAAGGCCGCCAGGGCGGGGCGGAAGATACGTGAGCGCTTATGGAGAGCGACGAGGATGGCGTGGACCAGTCCGACTGAGTACAAGGCAACCGCAACGCGGAGCCAGAATATACTCATTTCCTGCAGCAACTGTTTTCACCTTTTCTCTTAAGTATACCTTGGGCTTGGGGGAGCCTGACGCCGGACAGCCCTTCAAAAACACCGCAGCGGGACGCTACCATCGTTTCATGAATGCATTCCTGAAAGACAAACACGCCATTGTAACCGGCGGCACGAGAGGAATTGGCTATGCCATCGCGAAGTCGCTCGTGGATGCTGGAGCGGGGGTCGCTATCTGCGGACGTTCCCAGGAGGCAGTGGACGCGGCGGTCGAGGAATTGTCCGGAGCGCAGGGCGGGACGGTGGCAGGGGTCGCGGCCGATGTTCGGCGCGAGGAGGATATCGAGCGCCTGTTCGCTTTCGCTGACGAGCACTTCGGATCGCTGGACATTCTGATCAACAACGCCGGGGTGGGCGTTTTCAAGGCGGTCGGCGAGATGTCGGTGGAAGATTGGCGCAAGACGATCGACACGAATCTGACGGGGACGTTCCTGTGCTGCCGGCAGGCGCTGCCACGATTCATGAAGTCCGGGAGCGGATTCATCATTAACATCAGCAGCCTGGCGGGCAAGAATCCGTTTGCGGGCGGGGCGGCCTACAATGCCTCGAAATTCGGTTTGAACGGGTTTTCGGAGGCGCTCATGATGGATCACCGGCAAGACAAGGTGAAGGTGAGCTATGTGATGCCGGGGAGCGTAGCGACGGAGTTCGTAGCCGGAGGGGGCGCCGACTGGAAAATCGCGGCCGGGGACGTGGCCGACATCGTCCTTCACATTCTGGGGATGCCGGAAAGGACACTCATCAGCCGGGTCGAAGTACGTCCTTCGCGACCGCCCCGAAAATCATAACCCGCCGCGGGGCAAGCCCTCATTCGTCCTCCAGATACTCGAATATCGGGCGCAGATACCGGAAAAACCGTCCGAAGAGAGAAGTAGATGGCAAGGCGCTTGCAGAACAAGCGACGGAGTCGAACGATGGCACGGCGACTACAGGAATTGGACCCGACCCAAACAGGCCAGAAGGCCGCTGAGCTCGAACGCAACCTGTCCAGGTTGATCGTGGGACAGCAGGAGGCGATAGCCGAGATCGTCAGTATTTACCAGATGCATTTGACCGGGCTGAACCCGTCCGGCCGGCCGATTGGCAACTTTCTTTTCCTTGGTCCGACGGGTACCGGGAAGACCCGCATTGTCGAGGCGACGGCGGAGAGCCTGGTGGGCAACCCTCGGGCGGTGGTGAAGGTGGACTGCGGCGAGTTCCAGCATAGTCATGAGATTGCGAAGCTTATCGGTTCTCCGCCGGGATACCTGGGACACCGGGAGACCCATCCGTTGTTGAGCCAGGAAGTACTGAGCCAATATCACACGGACGAGATGAAGGTGAGTTTCGTGCTGTTTGACGAGATCGAGAAGGCCAGCGACGCCTTGTGGAATCTCCTGCTCGGGATTCTGGACAAAGCCACGCTGACACTCGGGGACAATCGTCGCGTCGACTTCTCCAATGCCATGGTCTTCCTGACGAGCAACCTTGGCGCCGGCGAGATGACTTCCATCCTGAATCCCAAAATGGGATTCGGCATCCGACACGAAACATCGGCTCCTGAACTGAACGACGGGCTTTCCGGAAAGATCAAGCGCGCGGGCACGGAAGCGGCGCGGCGGAAGTTCACCCCGGAATTCATCAATCGGCTCGATAAAATCGTCGTCTTCAAGCCTCTCGGCACGGGGGAGTTGGGCCAGGTACTCGATATCGAACTACAGATGGTCCAGGAGCGGATTTTCTCGTCAGGGCATCCCGAACGGCAGTTCGTCTTCCGGCTGTCTGAACCGGCCCGGGAACACCTGCTGACGAACGGAACGGACATGAAGTATGGAGCGCGGCACCTGAAGCGCGCGATTGAACGATGCCTGGTGCAGCCGATGTCCAACCTGGTGGCGAGCAGCCAGATCCGAGGCGGCGACCTGATTCACGTCGACTGCGGCGAATCGGGACTCACCTTCACCCGAGAAAGCGAAGATCTCGAGTTTGGAGACATGTCGCGTATTCTCGCCGGGAATTCGGGCCACGGCCGGCGCGTGGCAGCGGCGGCACGCTCTGACGGACGGAGGATGCCGGCCCGGTCCGGCCGCGGATCATAGGGAGTCGCTTGCCGGCCGTGCGTGCGGTTCGGTCCTTGCAGGTCGGCGTATCTGACGGGGTGGCGGAGGAAGCATGGGTGAGGGGGTGATACGCTGTGTCCGGACGGCCTCGATAACGCAAGTTTGGTCACCAGGCCGCACCAAGATCAGCCGAGTCCTGTGGGATGAACTCAGGCAGGGGCCAAGCCTACAACTACATTTGAGCTTGGGTTCGAAGCGCTGTAGTGGGTGAGCCCGAGTTGCTGCAAAGCCGTCTCGGAAGTGATTTGTGCACGGCGGCCGGCTTGGCGATCCACTCCAAGCGGATCTCGCGAACTTCGTATGACGCCGGCGGATCCATAACGGCGGCGGCCTGCGTAACACCAGCGGCCTGTCCCAGGGCACCATCCGCTCCAAGAGCTGCGAACGGAACCGTTTGGCTGCCTTGCTCAATTTCCCCTTTTTCGATATAGTTTAGGGTATACGCTCCAGCGGTTCCTTGGAGGGGAAAGGAACGGGTCAATGAAAGCCAGCAATCATCTTTGGCGGGAAGCCATAGCGAACAAGATCCCGGCTGATCTCGGGCCGGAAATCGACATTTTCGAGAACGAGATCGAGTTGCGCCGACAGGAGAAGATCGACGAGCGTGTTTTCGCCGAGACACGACTGCGGCGGGGGGTTTACGGGCAGCGGTACGACAACGGCCAACGGCACGATGGCGTCGCCACGCGCCAACTGAGCTACCCGAACGCGAAAGCGACCAAGGGTCCGAACACGATTTGGGAGGCTCCCGGGATGCAGCGCATCAAGATTCCGTTTGGAGGATTGAACGCGTCTCAGCTCGAGGTGCTGGCGGAGCTGGCGGAAGAGTATTCGGATGGAATCGCGCATATCACCACCCGGCAGGATGTACAGCTTCACTTCGTCCACCTGGACGATACGCCATCTTTGATGCGACGCTTGGCAGCGGTCGGAATCACGACACGAGAGGCATGCGGGAACACGATTCGGAACGTGACCGCCTGCCCGATTGCCGGGGTCTGCCGCGAGCAGGCATTCGACGTGACTCCTTACGCGAAGGCGACCGCCTATTATCTGCTTGGCCATCCGGAGTGCCAGAACTTCGGCCGCAAATTCAAGATCGCATTTTCGGGCTGTGAAACCAACCCTTGCGGGCTGGTTCGGATGCATGATCTGGGGGCGATTGCGAAGGTCCGGGAAGTCGATGGAAGGCGGCAGCGAGGGTTCGCGGTCTACGTGGGGGGCGGCCTCGGAACGGTCCCGTACCAGGCCAAGCTGTTCGACGAGTTCATGCCGGTTGAGGAGCTGCTGCCCACGGCGGTGGCGATTTCGATCGTATTCACGAAGTACGGCGAGAAGCGCAACCGCAACACGGCGCGAATCAAGTTTCTGGTGAACAAGCTCGGATTCGATGAGTTCAAGCGCCGGGTGCTCGAGGAGCGCGCGCAACTGCCGCATGATCCGCGGTGGGATGAAGCGATCGAGGAGATTCCGGAATACGACGAAAGGCCGAAGAAAGCCGGCGCACTGCTCAACATCGAGTCGCCTCAGCCGGAGGGCTTCAAGGCGTGGCGCGACACGAATGTCTATGAGCAGCGGCAGGCGGGTTACGCCACGGTCACCGTCGCGCTGCCGCTCGGCGACATTACGGCGCCACAGCTTCGCAGGCTGGCGGACATTGCCCGCACGTATACGAACGAGACCGTACGCACGACGGTCGAGCAGAACTTCGTGATTCGCTGGGTGAGCGAGGCGGATCTTCCGGCGCTTTATGAAGAGTTGAAGGCAGCGCAACTCGCCGAGCCGAGCGCGGGGACGATTCTCGACATCACGGCCTGCCCGGGCACGGACACCTGCAAGCTAGGCATCGCTTCCTCGCGCGGTCTGGCCGCCGAGCTGCGGACCCGTCTTGCCGAGCGCGGGATGGAGATGGACGAGGTGATCCGGGGTCTGCATATCAAGATTAGCGGCTGCTTCAACTCCTGCGGCCAGCATCATGTGTGCGACATCGGCTTCTATGGCGTCAAGCGGAACAAGAATCGTTATGCGGTTCCGCATTTCCAGGTGCTGCTGGGTGGCCAGTGGGAGGAGAATGCCGGAGCTTACGGGCTGGCCATCGGAGCGATTCCATCGAAGCGGGTCCCGGAAGCGGTGGATCTCATCACCAGTCGTTTTCTTGCCGAGCGCGAGCAAAACGAAACCTTCCAGGCCTACGTGAAGCGAATCGGCAAGGCCGAGTGCAAGAAGATGATCGAGCCGCTCACCGGCATCCCGAGCCACGATGAGGCTCCACATTTCTACACGGACTGGGCTGACGCGCGTGAATTCACCGTGGGTGACCTCGGGGTTGGCGAGTGTGCGGGGGAGGTGGTCGCGCCGATCGAGTTCCAGCTTGCCGGCTGCGAACGGGAGGCCTTCGAGGCGCAACTGCGGTTAGAGAAGGGCGAAGTCCAGAAGGCCGCCGCGTGCGCTTACGAATCGATGATGCACGGAGCTCAGGCGCTCCTGGGCCACAACAATGGCTTCGCACCGGACAATCCGGACCAGGTGGTGGCTGAATTCCGCCGTCACTTCTATGACACCAAGCTGTTTTACGATCCGTATGCTCAGGGGAAGTTCGCCCACTACTATTTCGATGCGCACGAGCGAAACGGCAGGACGCATGATGAGGAATCGGCGCGGCAACAGATCGAAGAGGCGCAGTTGTTCCTGGAGGCGGCTCACAGTTGCTACGGGCGATTGCTCGAGTCGCAGCAAGGGGCGCTTATCTGAGGACGAGGGGAATCGTTTCGATGGAAGTTCAGCATGTAAACTTAAAGATCTTCGCTCTGGGGCCCGCCGGCATTGACCTGGCCGAGGCGATTCCGGTCTTTCACCGGTGGATCCAGAACAGCGTGACCGGGGAGCTCTTGATCGACGTCGCAGATTATCGTCACGTTCCGGAAGGACCCGGGGTGATGTTGATCGCGCACGAAGCGCACTACGCTCTTGACAACGGCGGCGGCCGTTTCGGGTTACTGTACAACAGGCGCGTGGCGGAGTCCGGTGACACGAGAGCGAAGCTGCAGCAGGCCTATGATGGGGCACTAGCGGCCTGCAGGCGGCTGGAAGAGGAGCCGGAGTTCAAAGGCAAGCTGAAGTTCAATCCGGGCGATGTCGAGGTGATCTTCAACGACCGCTACTTCACTCCGAACACAGCGGAGACATTCGAGGCGCTGAAGCCGGAGCTTGAATCCTTCTTCTCGGAGTTGTGGGGAGAGGACGCCTACACGTTCGAGAGGGCCGGCGAGCCGCGCGAGCGTCTGCGCGTCAGGGCGGCGGTGAAACAGGCGGATCTGCAGACGGTGTGATTCGCGAATTCGAATCCGAAGGACCTTACCGCCGCAGTTCAATATAATCACCATATGGCCGCGTTGACCGACGCCGGTGTGCCAACGGTTATCGACTTACGTCAGACTCCGGCCTCCCAACTCGAGGATCTTCTACAAGAAGAAACGGTCACGTGGCACGATCAACTGGAATGGGATTTCAGCGGGTCGGCCGATCTTGTCCGGCGGTTTGTCGGGATGCGCGCCTTGAGCGGCTACGCACTTCTGCTGGGCAACGAAGTGATCGGGTATTCGTATTACGTCTGCGAGGACGGCAAGGGACTCATCGGCGACCTCTACGTGCGGGATGGCTATCGCTGCCCGAGCTATGAAGATCAGCTCCTCGAAGCGGCGATCGGGGCCATGACGGAGGGGTCGAACGTGCGCCGGATCGAAGCCCAGCTCATGCTGCTCGGCGGATCAACAGAGCGCCGCGTTCCCGCCGTCGAGTATCTGCGACGCTACCGGCGCGACTTCATGGTCTTTTCCATGGAGGACATGCGGGAGCTGTCTCCCGGTCATCCACAGAGCGAAGTCCGTTTCGAGCCGTGGAAACACAAGATGCAGGAGGAAGCGGCTCACCTGATCGCGGACGCGTACGCGGGACATATCGACGCCGCAATCAACGATCAATATCGGAGCACCGCCGGCGCGCGGCGATTTCTGCTGAATATCGTCCACTATCCGGGCTGCGGCGCTTTCTTCGGACCAGGGTCATATATCGCCGTGGACGATGACACCGGCGAACTGCTGGGGCTATGTCTCGCCAGCCTGGTGGCCGAGGACATCGGGCACATCACTCAAATCTGTGTCTCTCCATCAGCCAGGCATCGCGGCCTTGGCTACGGGCTCCTGCGGACCTCTCTGCAGGGTCTTCATTTGCATGGGTGCCGCCAGGTCAGCCTGACGGTGACAGGGGACAACGCAGAGGCCATTCAGCTCTACAAGCGCATGGGGTTCCGCCGGGAGAGGTCCTTCGCCGCCTATGTGTGGGAAGGCTTCCGCTGATCCTGCCTGTTTCCACTCCCAATTGAAGCCATGCTCGGACTCGTTCAATCCCTCAGCGATTTCATCTACGGCAATCTACTGATCCCGGTGCTGCTGGGTGCGGGCCGTTACTTTACCGTGCGACTGCGGATCATCCAGGTGCGGCAGTTCGCCTACATGTTCCGGGTGCTGGCCGGCAGCCGGCAAGCGGGATTGAAGCAGATCTCCTCATTCCAGGCGCTGGCCACGAGCCTGGCGGCGCGAGTCGGGACCGGGAACCTCGCCGGCGTTGCGATCGCGATCACGATGGGTGGTCCGGGGGCTGTCTTCTGGATGTGGATGGTGGCGTTCGTTGGCATGTCGACAAGTTTTGCCGAGTCGACGCTGGCGCAGGTTTTCAAGGTGCGGGGTCCGGAGGGGGGCTATCGGGGCGGACCGGCGTACTACATGCAACACGGTCTTGGCCGGCGTTGGATGGGGGTTGTGTTCTCGCTGGCGCTGATGCTCGCCTTCGGCCTGGTGTTCAACGCGGTCCAGGCAAACACGATTGTGCTGGCGTTCGAGCAGTCGTTCTCGGTGGCCGGTAACATCATGGCGCCGGTGCTGGTTCTGCTGGCGGCGGCAATCATTTTCGGCGGCATACGGACGGTGGCCCGTTTCGCCGAGCTGGTGGTCCCCGTGATGGCTCTGTTCTACCTTTTGCTCGCGCTGGCGGTGGTGGCGCTGAATCTGGGCGAGGTTCCGGACGCGATTGTGCTGATTGTCCGGAGCGCCTTTGGACTCGAGCAGGCGGCAGCCGGAGCGGCCGGCTATGGGATCCAGCAGGCGATCACGAACGGAGTCCGGCGGGGCCTGTTCTCGAATGAAGCGGGCATGGGCAGCGCTCCGAACGCGGCGGCGACGGCCGATCCACAGCCGCCGCACCCGGCGTCGCAGGGCTACGTGCAAATGCTGGGAGTCTTTTTGGACACGATCGTGATTTGCACGTGCACGGCCGCGATCATACTGGTCTCGGGAGAGTTCGATCCGGCATCGGATGTCGCCGGCATTCAATTGACGCAGCAAGCGCTCTCGTCGCAGGTGGGGCCGTGGGGCGGACCGTTTATCGCCGTGGCGGTTTTTCTGTTCGCGTTCACCTCGATTGTGGCCAACTATTCCTACGCGGAAACCAATCTTCTGTTCCTCAGCGCCAACAAGCCGACACTGCAACTGTTTCGTGTGCTGGTGCTCGGGATGGTCGCCTTTGGATCGCTGGCCGAGCTGCCGCTGGTGTGGGCAATGGCCGACGTTTCAATGAGCCTGATGGCACTGCTGAATATTATCGCGATCGTCCTGCTATCGAAAACCGCGTTGGCGGTAGCGGGAGACTTTGAGCGCCAGTTGGCGCGGGGAGAGCGGCCGAGCTTCGATGTCGCGTCAGTACCGGGGCTGGCCGAGCGGTGCGAGGCGGGGATTTGGGATCGAGGGCGGAGCAACTGAACCGCGCGGGGTTCCGGCCTCCGCGATCCCGGATTTTGAACGATTGACCGTATCGGTACGGCGTCCGCGGCCAACCGAACAGCGTCCATTCTCCCGGCAGGGCTGATCCCGAGGCCCAGCCCCAGGGCGGCAGCGGGGCGCACTGCCTGTCGCGGGCGGCGCCAGATGCGCTCTACTCGGAATCCTCCGGCCCGCTGAGTCCCATCTGTGACAAACGGTAGCGCAGGGCGTTACGCGTCAGACCCAGCAGGCGGGCGGCGCGGCTTTTGTTGCCCTCGGCTCGTTCGAGCGCCTGACGGATGAGATCGTGTTCGTGTTCCTGCAGCGTCATGCCCTGCGGCAGAAAAGTGTCTTCGCCGGCTTGAGACGCCACGGGCGAGGGCGTGTCCAGGCGGATATCGCTGGCCTCGAGCCGGTTCCCGGAGCAAAGCACGAGACTTCGTTCAATGACGTTCTCGAGTTCGCGAACATTACCGGCCCAGTGATGGCGGCGCAGCAGTTGCAGCGCTTCGTCGGAGATCGACGCCACTTCGGTTCCCAACTCGGCCGCGCACTTGCGAATGAAGTGATAGACAAGGTCCGGGATATCCTCGCGGCGCTGGCGCAGGGGCGGCATGTTGATGGGAACGACGTTGAGGCGGTAGAAGAGATCCTCGCGAAACTCACCGCTTTCGAGCGCCGCCCGCAGATCCACATTCGTGGCGGCCAGCACGCGCACATCAATCTTGCGCGTCTGGTTGCTGCCCAGCCGCTCGAACTCCCGCTCCTGCAGGATCCGCAGCAACTTGACCTGCACCGCGGCCGGCACGTCGCCGATCTCATCGAGAAAGACGGTTCCCGTGTCGGCCTCTTCGAACTTGCCCGGCTTGCTAGAGATCGCCCCGGTGAAGGCGCCTTTTTCGTAGCCGAACAGCTCGCTCTCCATGAGGTTCTCCGGGATCGCAGCGCAGTTGATCTTGACGAAGGGCCTGTCGGCGCGCGGCGAGTGATGATGAATGGCCCGGGCCACCAGGTCCTTTCCGGTACCGCTTTCCCCGCACAGCAAGACGGTGGCCCGGGTCGGGGCGACGCGTTCCACGGTGGAGAAGATCTCCTGCATGGCCGGACTCCGCCCGATGATGTTGTCGAACTGATACCGTCGTCCGAGTTCCTCTCGCAGCCTGCGGTTCTCATCTTTGAGGGCGCGCATCTCGAGGCCCTTGCCGATCACGTTCATCAAGTGATCCATGGAGAACGGCTTTGGCAGAAAATCGATTGCACCTGCCTTCATCGCCTCGACGGCATTCTCGACGGTACCGAACGCGGTCATCACGATGATCGGGGTCCGTGAATCCTGGCGGCGAATACGTTCGATCAGCTCCAGACCGTCCATTCCCGGCAACCGGAGGTCGGTCAGAATCAGGTCGGCATTCTCGGCCAGGCGCAGGCTTTCTTCGGCCGTGCCGGCCTGGTCGACTTCGTAGCCGGCTGACGCCAGTTGCAATTGAATCACGC
>CAYLSS010000054.1:7261-10699 GCA_964385765.1 uncultured Solibacteraceae bacterium | reverse complement strand
ACATCACCAACAAACCAGTCGTCCTCCTGAGCGTGTGCCGGGACGACTATAAGAGCGACTAAGAAGATTGCCAGAGCCAGGCGGCGTCGGGTATTGTGCATTGGACCCTGCGAAGACCTGCGAACAGGTTACCACATGGAGCTTGGGGCAATGATATCACGCAAGTTTCTCTTGCGCTTTCGCGACCGCCTGCTCGACTTCCTTCTGGTAGGCCGCCAACTGCTCCTTTGTTTTCGCCTCGAACCGGAGCACGAGCACCGGCTGGGTGTTCGAAGCGCGGACAAGGCCCCACCCGTGCTCGAACAAGACGCGGACCCCGTCGACGGTGATCACTTTGTGTGACCGGGAGAACTGCTCGGCAACCTTGGCGACCACGTCGAATTTCACCTCGTCGGCGCACTCGACGCGCATCTCGGGGGTTGACACCATGTGCGGCAACCCAGCGGTCTGCGCGGAGAGCGGTTTGCCGGACTTAGCGACGATCTCCATCAAGCGGCAAGCAGCGTAGAGTGCGTCGTCGTAGCCGTAATACCGGTCAGCAAAAAACATATGACCGGACATCTCGCCGGCCAGTTCGGCCTTGACCTCTTTCATCTTCGCCTTGATCAGCGAATGACCGGTACGGTACATGATCGGCTTGCCGCCGAGGCGTTTGAGCTCGTCATAGAGCACCTGCGAGCACTTCACCTCACCGATGAAGGTCGCGCCGGGCTTCCGGCTCAGAATTTCCCGGCCGAAGATCAGTAGCAGAGTATCTCCCCAGATAACGCTGCCTTTCTCGTCGACGGCGCCGATGCGATCCGAATCGCCATCGAACGAGATACCGAAGTCCGCTTTGTGTTCGACCACGGCCGCCTTGAGATGCGCGAGATACTTCTCGACGGTGGGATCGGGGTGGTGGTTGGGAAAGCGGCCGTCCATTTCGAAGAACAACTCGACGGCGTCGCAGTTCAACCGCTCGATGATGCGGTGCATCGTGGGACCGGCGGTCCCGTTGCCGGCGTCGAGGACGACTTTGATACGGCGGTCCCAGTTGAATCGGCTGGCGATGTCGTCCACGTACGCCTGTGTACCATCGACTTCCGTGCGCGAGCCGTCGCCCGACAACAGGTCACCGGCGTCGATCATTTTTCGCAATTCCTGAATCATCGCGCCGTACATGGCCGCGCCGCCGCACATCATCTTGATCCCGTTATACTCGGCCGGATTATGGCTGCCGGTCACAACCGTCGCCCCGTCGGCCTTGCTGGTGTAAGCCGAATGGTAGATCACCGGCGTTGGGACGGTGCCGAGCTCGACAACGTCGCAGCCGCTCCTGGCCAACCCGGTGGCCACGGCTTCGCTGAGACGGACCGAACTGAGACGGCAGTCTCGTCCGAGATGCACCTTCTTGCCGGATTTGCGTTGGATGTAGGTTCCGACGGCCTGGCCAAGAACCTCGATGTCGGGAGTGAGTAGATCCGTATCGGCGATGCCTCGAATGTCATACTCGCGAAAGATGGTGGGCTTCAGCATCAACTAGTACGGTAGCACGGTCCCGATTCAGAGTAGGAGGCCTGCTCGCCGGGAATTGCGACCGGCTGAAAAGCCGTTGAGATGGAGCCGATGGACCCTCGCGGATCGCGACGGCAGTCACGCGCTGCGTTAGAATGGCGGTGTATATGCAAGTCCTTCAAGCTGGCCGGCACAAGCTGCTGCAGCTCGAATTAGATCCGGATTTCGTCAGCAATATCGTGCGGCAATCGGGATTTGAGTTTGAGTTGGAGGAGTCAGACCGCGGGATCATCATCGACCTGGAGGCGCCTTCCGATCGTGAAGCTCCCTTGTTGCTGTTCGACGCTGCTGATCCCGGCAACCTTGGCTGGTTCTCGCGCTGCCAGTTCTATGTCGATGGGGCAACGGGGGCAGTGTTGCAGACTCCGATCACACTGGCCAACCGCGCGGACCGTTCCGGCCATACGCTGCCGCGGTCGCTGCGCCTGCGGATCGCCAAGGAGCTGCCGATCACGTTCCGCATGCCCGGGAAGCAGCCGGTCAATGAACAGGTGGTCTATGCGGTGCTGTTCAATCTCTTGGGCGCCCTGCTCAACAGCGGCGTGGGAGTCTGCGGGGGCGCGGTAATAAAGCCGCTCGCCGGACGGACGGAGAAAATCGGTTCCAGGAATTGACCGGTCCGGCGCCTTCTGTTTCGGTTGTAATCCCCACTCTCAACGAAGAACCCTCCATTCAGGCGTTGCTGAACCACGTGCAGGGTCTGGGCGCCGCTGAGATCGTGATCGCTGACGGGGGGTCTGTGGACCGTACCGTCGCGATCGCGGAGGAATGCGCCCGAGTGGTGAGTTGCCAGGCGAATCGAGGATTGCAGCTCAACGCCGGCGCCGCTGCCGCCAGTGGCGATGTGCTGCTGTTCTTGCACGCGGATGTGCGCCTGGAGAACGGCGCCATCGGGCGCGTACAAACGGCCATGACCGATCCGGCCATTGTCGGCGGCGACTTCGACATCCGCTATGACGGCGGCGATTTTGCCTCTCGAGCTTTCACGGCCGTCAATCGCCTCCGGCGCTACTTCCATGTCATTTATGGCGATTCGGGGATCTTTTGTCGGCGCTCCGTGTTCGAGCGGCTCGGGGGCTTCCGGCCCTATCCGGTGCTCGAGGACTACGAGTTTGTCCGGCGGCTCCGGCGCTGCGGGAAGCTGGCGCTGCTTGACGAACCGATCCACGTCTCCGACCGCCGCTGGCGACGGTCGGGCCTCTTCCACACAATGTGGGTCTGGTTCTGGATCCAGGGCCTGTACCTGGCGGGAGTGAAGCCGGACCGTCTTGCCAGGTGGTATCGGCCGGTTCGGTAGATCCGGAACCTTTACCGGCCAACTGTGATATGAAAGAAGGCCATGTGGCAGCAGGACTACATGCCGCTGGCAGACAGCCTCGGCGCCTCCTCGTTGGTAGCAGCTCTTCCGGTCTTCGTTCTTCTCTTGATGTTAGGCATTCTACGGCGGCCCGCTTGGGTGGCCGGTTTATGCGGCCTGGCCACGGCGGCCGTCGTCGCGGTAGCGGTCTATGGCATGCCTGTTGGCACGATGCTGGGCGCGGCGACCTATGGCGCGGCGTTCGGGCTCTTCCCGATCGGGTGGATCGTATTCTGGGCGATCGTGCTCTATCGGATCACGCTCGTGACCGGCAAGTTCGAGGTCATCAAGGACTCGATTGGCAGTCTCACCGATGACCGCCGCCTGCAGGCATTGCTGATTGCCTTCGCCTTCGGGGCCTTCATTGAAGGCGCCGCTGGGTTCGGGACTCCGGTGGCGGTCGCGGCGGCCATGCTCACCGGACTCGGCTTCTCGCCCTTCTACGCGGCGGCCATCTGCTTGCTGGCCAACACCGCTCCGGTGGCGTTCGGCTCCATCGGCATCCCGGTGGTCACCGCCTGCCGGCC
>CAYLSS010000054.1:5229-7251 GCA_964385765.1 uncultured Solibacteraceae bacterium | reverse complement strand
GGTGGTCACCCTTGCCGCGATCACCGGACGCGCCGTCAACGCGCTAAGCCGGGCGGTCGGGAGCATATGCGCGCCGGTGTCGCTCTTCATCCCGGCCTACCTGATCTTCGTGATGGGCGGCCGGAAGGGACTGCGGGGCGTGTTCCCGGCAGCGGCGTTGTGCGGCATTTCATTCGCCGCCGTGCAATTTGCCGTGTCGAACTACCTCGGTCCGTACCTTACCGACATCCTGAGCTCGATGGCCGCACTCGGCGCGCTGATTGTCCTGTTCCGGTTTTGGAAACCCTCCGACGAGTTCACGCTGGAAGGCAACTCGTCCGAGCACATCGCGCCGAAGAAGCATCCGACGGGGGAGGTGATTCACGCTTGGTCGCCATACTTTCTGCTGGTGGTCATGGTGCTGCTGTGGGGCCAGAACGCAGTCAGCGCCGGCCTCAACACAGTCACCGGATCATTCGAGTGGCCCGGCTTGCACAACCTTGTGCAGCGGATGGAGCCGCTGGTGGCGACGCCGTCGCCCTATCCGGCCATCTACACGCTCAACTGGCTCTCCGCCGCCGGCAGCGCCTGCATGATCGCCTGCCTGCTCTCCGTCTTCATCCTCGGCATGAGCGCCGCACAGGCGTGGGAAGCTTTTTCGACCACCTGCAGGCAGCTCTTCCTTCCCCTGGTAACCATTGCCTCGGTGCTCGGCCTGGCCTTCCTGATGAATTACTCGGGCGCCACGGTGACTCTCGGCCTGGCGTTCGGCGCGACCGGCGTCCTGTTCCCGTACTTCAGCGCCATGCTCGGCTGGCTCGGTGTGTTTCTCACGGGCAGTGACACATCGTCGAACGCGCTGTTCGGCAACCTACAGGTAGTAACAGCGGGCCGGCTCGGTCTGGACCCGGTGTTACTCGCCTCGGCGAATTCATCGGGCGGCGTCATGGGTAAGATGATCAGCCTGCAAAGCCTGGCGGTAGCGGCGGCGGCAACCGGCATGAAAACGGGCGAGGAGTCGCGCCTTTTCCGCTTCACCTTGCGCCATTCGATTCTGCTGGCCAGCGTCATCGGACTGATCACCACGATCTACGCGTACCTGACGTGATGAAGGACTGGAAGAAAAACTTCAGTTCGATGCGTGGTCCGACCGGGCGGCTACTCTACCCGGCTCGCGCCCGCCGACGGATGCACAGGATAGAACATCGGCTCAATCCCGAAGCGCTGCTTATAGGCGCCATAGATCCTGGACTCGAATAAACCAATCATGCCCGCTCTCATGATGTTGACCGTGCAGCCGCCGAAGCCGCCGCCGGTCATCCGGGCGCCATAGACGTAAGGAAGACTCACCGCCGTATCCACCAGAAAATCGAGCTCTTCGCAGCTTACTTCGTAGTCGTGCCGGAGGCTGTGGTGGGACGCCACGAACAGTCTGCCCATCTCCCAGACATCGCCCTTCACCGACGCAGCCTGGAACTGCTCGACCCGCTCGGTTTCGGTGATCACGTGGCGTGAGCGTTTCCTGGCCACCCGGTCCTGGACACGGTCAAGGCGATCGAGAGTCCCATCGCGCAGGCTCTCGACCTCCATTGCCTCAGCCGCGGCGGTGGTCTCGGCCACGCGTTCACGGTACGCAGTTCCGCCGAGTTCGTGCTTCACCATCGTGTTCACGGCCACGATTTCGACACCTTCGGGTAGCTTCACCACCTCGGAATCCAGACTCCGGCAGTCGATCTTCAGCGCCGCGTTCTCCCGGCCGAAGATGGAAATGTACTGGTCCATGATGCCGCACGGCATCCCGGCGAACTTGTTTTCGGCGGCTCGGGCGAGGTGAGCGACGGCGATTTTGTCCATCTTCTGGTCGCCGAGCAGCGCCAGAGCGACCGAGACCTCGAGCGAGGCCGAAGAACTCAACCCGCCACCCTGGGGCACGGTGCTCGAAATACAGAGATCCATCGGCCGGACCTCGTAGCCGGCCTCCACGAGCTGCACCGCAACGCCGAAGACGTAGTCGGTCCAGTCGCTCAATGGCCGGATCTCCGA
>CAYLSS010000054.1:0-5219 GCA_964385765.1 uncultured Solibacteraceae bacterium | reverse complement strand
CAGGAAGCGGTCGGTTATATAGCGCTCCGAGAGCTTGGCGGCGGCAACCTCGCGGCCCTCCTTTACGTTCTGCGAATAGATCCGGAGGCAGGGTCCGTCGTTCGGCGCGGCGGCGACGTAGCAGGCGAGGTCGAGCGCCACCGGGCAGACGAAGCCGAGATTGTAGTCTGTATGCTCGCCGATCAGGTTGACCCTGCCCGGCGCGCGGTACACGGCCGGCGTCGCATCGCTCTTGAACTGCTTTTGAAACGCCGCGATCAGGCGGCTCGTCGTGCCATCCATAGCATCACCAACCCTACAAGGAGAAACATCAGGCCGCTGTAGAGATTCACATTCGTATCAGCGAGCGGAGCGGTTTTGTGCGGTGCAAACAGACCTACCGCGCACAGGATCAGGCCGTATATTGTGAAGAGGATTCCGGATGGTGTTCGCAGGTCCCACATAGCTGCTTACCAAAAGATCAGATTGAGAAAAATGCAGGCTATTCCCGCCAGCACGGAGAGGGTAACCGGACGCATGTACCAGACGACCTTCTCCGTGGGTGGTTTTTCGGTGACGCCATAGACAAGTCCTTTTAGCTCGGCCACCGGGCGCGGCTGAGTCACGAGACTTACCGCGATGGTTACCGAGGTGCAAGCGGTGAACGCCGCAATGGCGATCCAGAAGTTTTGCGCCATGACGCTGGGAAACTCGTGCACCTGGCCGAGCAGTCCTCCCTTGCCCTCGGCGACAGTCAAGAGCCACGTCGCGCTGGCGGCGCCGGTTCCCGCGAGCAAACCGGTGAAGGCGCCGTGACCGGTCGCTCGCTTCCAAAACATGCCGAGCAGGAAAGTGCCGAACAGCGGGGCGTTCACGAAACCGAACACGAGCTGCAGCAAGTCCATGATGTTGTTGTATAGAGTGGCGACGTAAGCGGCGCCGATGGACAGCAGCGTGCCGACGATCGTAGTGATCCGGCCGACGAGTAGATAATGCTCATCGGGCGCATCTTTTTTGATGTAGCTCTGATAGATATCATAGGTCCAGACCGTGTTGAACGCAGTAACATTGCCCGCCATGCCGCTCATGAACGAAGCGAGCAGCCCGGTAAGTCCGATACCCAGCATGCCGGTCGGATAGAACTGGGCCATCAACGTGGTGATCGTCTGGTCATAGTCGTAGCCGTTGCCTTTGACGGGGAGCTGGTAGGCGACGTTGGGGTCATTGGTTAGCGCCAGCGCCGCGATACCAGGGATGATCACGATAAACGGCAGCAGCATCTTCGGGAAGGTGCCTGTAATCGGCGTTAACCTGGAGGCCGCCATCGAGTCCGCCGCCATCGCCCGCTGGACTACGAGGTAGTTGGTGCACCAGTAGCCGAATGACAAGACGAAGCCCAGTCCAATAAAGATCCCGATCATCTCGACGCCCATGGGATTGGCCGACGGGTCAGTGGCGTACTTCCAGGAGTGGCCCCACGCCTCGTTGTCGATCCGGGCCATCATGCCATCCCACCCGCCGGCCTTGTCCACCGCAAAATAAGCCAGCGGAGCAAATCCAAGGACAATCAGGAAAAACTGCAGCACCTCGTTGTAGATGGCGCTCGTCAAGCCGCCGAAAAAGGTGTAGCCCAAGACGATGGCCGCCGACAAGATGATGCTCGCCCAGAAATCCCAACCCAGAACAAGCTGGAACAGCAGGCCCAGCGCATACATCGAAATCCCGGAGGAGAAGATCGTCATCGCCGCAAAGGTGATCGCGTTGTACGCCCGGGTTTTTTCGTCGTAGCGAAGCTTCAGGTATTCCGGCACGCTGCGCGCCTTGGATCCATAGTAGAAGGGCATCATGAAGAGCCCGACAAAGAGCATGGCCGGGATGGCGCCCACCCAATAGAAATGGGCCGTCATGATGCCGTACTTCGCGCCGGAAGCGCACATTCCAACCAGTTCTTGCGCGCCGAGGTTGGTGGCCACGAAAGCGAGACTGGTGATCCATAGCGGAACGGAGCGGCTGGAGGTGAGGAAGTCAGAACTGCTCGCCACGCGTTTCTTGAGCAGGTACCCAATGCTCATGACAAACACGAAGTACAGCGCGAGCACGACGTAGTCGATGAGATGTAAATTCAAGACCGGACCTCGAAAGGGTTGAGTTTATCAAACCTCGGGGTCCGTTTGGCGCAGATAGGGCGGCGGTCCGGCCGGGTCTTCGATCCCGGATGTCCGGCCTCGCGGCGCTCAAGGCACTACGGGAAGCTCGAACGGCGGCGGTTCGCGCCGCGGACGCTCGGGCCGTTCGAATACCAGGGCGGATCCGGAAACGGTGATCTGCCGAAGGCCGGCGGCGGTGAAAGGCTCGGCGTCCGCACCGTTCAGGTAGGCCCGGCCGCGATCCGCGAGGGCGCGCGCGACTTCCCGGGCCACGCCGGCGGAATCCTCCCACTCGCAGCGCAGATCGAGGATTTTGCTGAAGTAGGCGTCGTCGAAGGGGACATCCTCCGGAGGTCCAGGGTGAAGCATGACGTTGTGGAGATCGCGTACCGCCCGGCGGGCGTCGAAGACTTCATCGCGACGGCCGAGCGAAACCAGCCCGCCGCCGTCGAGTGCGGCGGAGATTTCGCGGATGACCTCAATCGGCGGGACTGAGAGGGAGAGCACGCGATCCACCGGCTGAATATCGAGTTCCACGCCCCCAACAGTCATGCCGATCAAATCTCATCTCCGTCCGGCCCGCGACAGTGGCCGGCAAGCGCCTCATCCGAAGTCGCTCGCGGACTAGTCGCCGTCAATCGCGACCAGGCCAGTGTCCTTGACCGGAGCGCCTTTGCCGGAAGCGGCTGATTCTGCGTCTTCCCAGGTGAAGCTCTCCACCTTCGCCGAAATGTTCATCGAGCAGAACTTCGGCCCGCACATCGAGCAGAAGTGCGCATCCTTGAACTTGTCATCCGGCAGGGTCTCATCGTGCATTTCGCGGGCGCGCTCCGGATCGAGCGAGAGCTCGAACTGCCGGTTCCAGTCGAAGACGTAGCGGGCCCGGCTTAGCTCGTCGTCACGGTTACGGGCGCCCGGCCGCTTGCGGGCGACGTCGGCCGCGTGGGCGGCGATCTTGTACGCGATAATGCCCTCTCGGACATCGTCCTTGTCCGGCAGACCGAGGTGCTCCTTCGGCGTGACGTAGCAAAGCATCGACGCTCCGTGCCAGCCGATCATCGCCGCCCCGATCGCCGACGTGATGTGGTCATAGCCAGGCGCGATATCGGTCACCAGCGGACCCAGAGTGTAGAAGGGCGCCTCGTGGCACATCTCCATCTCTTTGTCGACCTGCAGCTTGATCTCGTCCATCGGGATGTGGCCCGGACCTTCGATCATGACCTGCACATCGTGGTCCCAGGCGATCTTCGTCAGCTCGCCCAGCGTCTTGAGTTCGGCAAACTGCGCCTCGTCGCTCGCATCGGCCAGGGAGCCGGGCCGCAGGCCATCGCCCAGCGAGAAGCTGACGTCATATTTCTGGAAAATCTTGCAGATGTCCTCAAAGCGCTCGTACAGGAAGTTTTGCCTGTGATTTTTGACCATCCACTCGGCCAGGATCGAGCCGCCGCGACTGACGATGCCGGTGATGCGCCGGGTGGTCATCGGAATGTACTGCACCAGCACGCCGGCATGGATCGTCATGTAGTCGACGCCCTGCTCGGCCTGCTCCTCGATCACCTCGAGCATGACATCGGCGCTCAGGTCCTCGATGCGCCGAACGCGCGTCAGCCCCTCGTAGATGGGCACTGTGCCGATCGGTACCGGGGAGGCGTCGATGATTGCCTGGCGGATCTGAGGAATGTCGCCTCCGGTCGACAGGTCCATCACCGTGTCCGCGCCGAACTTCACCGAGTAGCGCAGTTTCTCAAGTTCCTCTTCGATGTTGGAGGTGGTCGCCGAGTTGCCGATGTTCGAATTGATCTTGCACTTTGAAGCGATCCCGATGCACATCGGCTCGAGATTGGTGTGATTGACATTCGCCGGGATGATCATCCGGCCCCGCGCCACCTCGCTGCGGACGAGTTCCGGATCGATCTGCTCGCGACCGGCAACGTGCTCCATCTCCTCCGTAATCCAGCCCTGCCGCGCATAGAACATCTGCGTCCGGACCGGATCGTTTTCGCGCTTTCTTACCCACTCGGTTCGCATAGATCTCCTGCACCCCCCTCTCCCCAAGTCTACAACTTTCGGCCGGAGCGTCAGCGCCCGTGCCGCAATGCCTTCCGCCAAGCACCGCCGCGGAGCCGGTATCGCCGCCCGCGCCATTCAATCGTGCCGCCGGCGGCCGAGGCCAGAAAGCCGATCAGCCATAGCCACGTGCCGAGCGGCACCCACCACACATGGACCCGCCCATGCTTGCGAAGCCAGTCCTGGCAGGAGGACAGGGTCGCGCGGAACAAAGCCAGTCGGCGCGCCCCTTTCCACATGCCGAGACCGACCTGGAGGCCGAGCGCCACGGATGCGAGCACCTGGCCCTGCAACGCCAGGACCAAGGAAGCGGCCATCCCGCCACAGTAGACCAGGTGGGCTGCCAGACCCAGCCCCCAGAGGCGACTCCGGTACACCCGCGTGATCAACAACTGGCGCCGGATCCAGCGGAGCAGTTCGGCGCCGCCAATGTGGTCGCGGCAGACGACGCAGGCTCCCGGGGCGTAACGTATTATGAGGCCTGCATCTCGCACGGCTGCCGAGAGCGCATAGTCATCGCTCACCGTTCCCTTCCAGTAGTCGCGCACGCCGATATCCTCGAATATCTGGCGCCGGATGGCCATGGACCCGCCCCAGGCGAAGTCGGCCGACGCCCGTCCATAGCCGCCGGCAATCACGCCGTTCCAGACGGCGCGCAACTGGGACCAGGCGTCCGGCGGGTCGGGCAGATAATGGCGATAACCAGTTGCGGCGCCCACGCCATCGTCTTGAAGCTCCTTTGCCAAGGCGCGCAGCCAGCCCGCCTGAACCTGTCCGTCGGAATCGGCGAAGGCAAAGATTTCACTTTCGTCCCGCGCCGCCGCCACCGCCGCGAGCAAGTTGTTGACCTTCTCGCTGTTCGACGGGTTCCCCTCGCCCGCCACCACGATGCGCGCGCGTTGCGGCGCCGCGCCGCGGGGGAGATCTTCGGGGGCCCGCGCGACGACGATCAGCTCGTGGTCGGGATAGTCGAGCGCGGCCAGAGCCTCCAGATTTCGATCGAGGCCTTCATCGAAGCCCTTTACC
>CAYLSS010000053.1:1103-10713 GCA_964385765.1 uncultured Solibacteraceae bacterium | reverse complement strand
GGCGGTCATTTGAAGTCCGCCATGTGCTCGATCAATTCATCCATCATCAGGGCGGAACACAAGTCTCTCCTCCCGAGTCGCGGCTCGACGGCGCCGAGCACAAGGCACCACGGCTTTTCCTTCGGCGGGACTGTTTCTGGAGCCGCTGCTGGGCGCGGACGGCTTGGAGGCGGAATCTCCTTGTATAGTCAGCTAGCGCGCTGATTAAATCTGCGCTGGCCTGGACTTCCGGCGTGAGACTCCATACTCGCGAACGGAACTCCACGCCGTCCGGTTCGTGGATTTGCCAGGACCGACAGCCAACAAACGGACACGAGCGCCGTGGTTGCTACGAACCCGCCAACGACGACCCACACGTAGGCGGGGACCAGATCGCGGCTCGCATGCGGGATGGAGTCTCCGATGTTGACGATGCTGCCGTACGTCGCGAGCGCCAGAACGGCCAGGGTGACCGCCAGGGCGCCGCGCGCGGCGATCGGGTGCAGGGTTTCCTGCGAGGGACCACCCTGCTGCAGCCGGAGAAACCACAGAAAAGGGCCGCTCAGAATAGAGGCCGAGATCACGAGGCCGGCGGTGAGCCAAAGGAGCTTCGTCGGCAGCCCGCCGAAACTCCCGAAGTGAAGCGGGTCCACTGATTGAATCAGTCGGGAGGGAGGCGAAAGGTCGCGGGCGTCCTGCCGGCCCAGAACATCCCCCGTGTAGGGATCGAGCAATACGTAGTTCGCAGTCGGTCTTACTAGCCAAGCCTCGGCCTCCCCGTACAGCGTGATCGCCGACCCCTCTCGGACAGGAAAGTAAATCGCCTGCACTTGAAGCTCAGGGAAGGTTTCGCGAGCCACTGCGACTGCTGCATCGAGATTCATCCTCTCGGCGTCTGTTGGCCGCGTCACGGCCTCGCCCGTTGTGAGGGCCTCGACGCCAGTCAGCGGCAAGCCCGTGTCCTGGGCCACTCGCTCGACGAAGTACCATAGTCCGGTGAGCGCGAAGACCAGCGAAAAGGCAAGCATCCACACGCCACCGGCGCGATGAAACGTTGACAGCCACGTTCGCGCGCCCCTGCTGCGCCGCTGCATGAGCAGGTCGCTCCATCGGATCTTGTAGAAGCTAATGCCGGTTCCTACAGAGAACAACAGCACCAATGCCAACGGACCGACGATCCAGATGCCGTTGGGCAGGGAGCCCGGATAGATGTAGAACTGCTTGTGAAACGACCGAAAGAAACGCTTGACGTTGAACTGACTGAACGTGCCTTGAGCTTCGCCCGTGTCGGGGTGGACGTAGACATGGCGGAAGTCCAGGCGACCGTAGGCGACCGTCGCGGCGACTGCCCAGCCGTCAGCCGGCGGCGCGCTGAGGAACAGCACATGAGCTTCCGGGTGCGCCGCGCTCACGGCTTGATACCAGCGCTCCCAGGAGCGCGCCGCCCCGGAGCCGACTGGTTCGGCTCGGATCGCTGGGTTCAGCAGCCAATCGATCTCGCTGCTGACCGTCGCGATCGTGCCGGAAAAGCAGACGATGAACAGGAGCAACCCGAGGGTCAGTCCGATCCATCCGTGGATTCGGAACAGCGTCTTGTTCAATCCGCGCGACATCAGAACTCGAACCCGATGGTGGCGATCGCGGATCGAGGCGCGCCGGGGTGCACAATGGAACGGTCGCTCGCACGTAAGTAGTATTCCTTGTCGGCCAAGTTCTCAATATTTACCGCGAACCTGAGATGGCGCTTGTCCGAACCCAGGGGCAGGCGGTACCAGACCCCGAGATCCCAAACCCCATACCCGGGAAGCCTGAGATCGTCGAACTGCGTAAACTGCTCGCTTTGAGCCCGGACGCCTATTCCGCCGCCCAAACCTCGTAGCTTCTTGAAGGGCGTATCGTAGGCCAACCAGATGCGCGACAGGTGCGCGGGCGTGTTGCCGAGGACCCGGCCGATCTGCGACGGGTCGTTCACGTTCTGCACAACCTCCGCGTCATTGTACGCGTAGTTGGCGATCAGGCTCAGCGAGTTGGTGAGCCGCCCTGACAGGTCGACTTCGAAGCCCTGGCTGCGTTCGGCGACGCCGGGGAAGAAAATGATCTCGCCGGTCTCCATGAACAACGGTAGATCAATGAGAGGAACATCGTCCTTCTTGATGTGGTACGCAGACACCGTCGAGTAGAAACGCCCGCCGAACAGACCGAACTTGAACCCGCCTTCGTACTGAAGTCCAGTCTGCGGGTCAAGAAGTACGCCCGAGGCGTCGACCGTACCCGGGGACTGCGGCAGGAAGGATTGCGAAACACTCGCGAACGCAAGCGTCGAAGAAACGATCTGGTAGCCCGCGCCGAAGCGTCCAGTGAACTTGGACTCCTCGACGTCCGCCTGCGCTACGCCGTCTCTCGTACCCTCCCCGTGGGTCGTGTCGTACCGAGCGCCGACCAGCAACTTCAACCGGCCGTTACTGAGCATCGAGATCTGATCCTGAAAATACAGGGCCGTCCATCGGTTGGAGCCGAGAATCGTCTGGATGGGCTGGTCGGCCGGGGGCGTGAAGCGCCCATCGGGATTGCTCGAAATCGGGATATTCGAGAGATTCTGACGAAACCGCAGGAACTCGCTGTCCTGATAGGCGAGATCGAGGCCGACCAGAGTCTGGTGGGTCGTTCCCCCGACTTCGAATGTCGAGATGATGTCGCCGACAAATTGATAATCGTCGGCGGTGCGATCCTCGTTCTGATAGCGGCGTCTCAGGGTTTCGGCGCCCGGTTCGCCGCGGACTCCACGATGCCGAATGGATTCGTTTAGGGCGTTGACGCGATGGAACTGGAATTGAGTCCTCGCGGTGACGCGCTCGGTCAAGTGTCTGAAGTACTGAACGGAGGTAAAGTAATCCTCGAGATCCCGTCCCCCTAAATCGGGGTCTCCAAAAAAGGTGCTGATAGGCGTCAGCGGGCGCCCATCGAGCCCGAACGGAACGCCGCTGTCATAGGGGACCTCCTCCTCGGTGAAAGAGAAATCGACAAAGAACTCGTTTCGATCGCCGGGTCGAAGCGTCAGGGAAGGCGAGACGGCTGTCCGGTCCAACTCCAGAAAGTCTCGGAACGAGCCGGAATCCTGTCGGGCAAAGTTTACGCGGTACGCCGCGGTGCGGCTGCGGTTGAGCGGACCGGTAGCGTCGCCCGTCGTGCGCGTATGATCGAAGGACCCGAGCTGCTGCGTGACTTTGAATCGCGGGGCCATAAGGGGCTTCTTCGTCGTGTAGTTCAAAACGCCGCCGGGCTCAAGCGCGCCGTAGAGGATCGACGCAGGACCCTTCAGAACCTCGACCGACTCGATGTTGACGGTATCGACCGCCCCGACCGTCGTCGCCCGAAGGCCGTTGCGAAGCGGTACTCCAGCCTCGAAGCCGCGGATCATCGGGCGAACCTCAGTCTGCGCATTCAGGGTGTTCCCCGCCTGGGCGACGCCGCTGACGTTCTCGTACACCTCTTCCAGGCCGAGCGCGTTCTGGTCCTCGATGACCCGGCTCGGCACGACCTGCACCGAGAAAGGCGTCTCGAGAATGGGAACGTTCAGACGGGTCGCCGCCGCCGCCCGCGGAGCGTCGTAGCCCTCGGGGTTCGTTGCGGTGACCGTCACCTGAGAGGTAACTCGGATCAGATCCAGTTCGACCCTGGTGTGTGCGCTGCCTCCGGAGTCGACTCGGATTTCCATGGTTCGCGTGGCGAAGCCGGGACTCGTAACGGTCAAGTTGTGCGCGCCGGTGGGGACATCGCGGAAGCGAAAGGACCCGCTGGCATCGCTCGAGGTCTCTCGTAGCTGGCTGTCCGCGAGTTCTAGATCTAGATCTAGCGTCACGCTCGCTCCCACAATGGCTAGGCCGAACTGGTCAACAACCTCGCCTGACATCATGGCAGCCGAGTCGATTGTGGTGGGCGATCCCGCTGTTCGCTGCGCGGGAAGAGGCGCCGTCGTCACCAGAACCCCAACCAGAACCAGAACCAGCAAATGCAATCGAATCGCAACTTGCAGCACAGGTGCGACCGATTGATTGTTGAACCGTTGGTTTTTCATTTCGTGTTCTCCTTCTCCCTGCCGGTTTCCCAAAGCACCCGCGCCTGCGTCGAATCGTCGCTACCGCGCTGCCGCCGCTCGACAACCTGCACCTCGGCCAGTCGCAACGCAGCCGCCGACATCAGCTCCATCAGCGGCCAGAATTCCGCCCGGCGGACGTCGAGCCGCGTCGCGCCGAGCGCGATCCGGACGAAATCGGAATCGACATGGAATCCGTCCGGATGCAGCTTGCGCCCGACCGCGTCCGGCGGCTCGGCGTCGTCTGTCGCTTGGCGCGATCTATCGCAAGTCATTTGCATATGTGGCGAGACTATCACGCGCTGCTCGGAACTGTCAACACTAGACGCGATCTCAGCGATCTCACCGATCTATTGACGGCAAACGGGCGAGTACTCTCGGTGAACGGGCCTCGCACAACTTGCGGGCGTTGGCTTAAGCGCTTCGGTATTTGTAAATTCGAAGCGATTCCCCTGGCATCGATCACACGCGTGTCGACATCTTGCATTGAGGTTCACTCCATTCATCGGCTCCATCTCTTAAGGGGCTCAGGCCAAATGGCCGAGGAACGCGACCGGACGAGGCGACGGTATTTTCTTGTGGTGGAGCCACCGACAGGCGAGCCCCCGCTGTGGATTGACGAGCGGGACCCGAAAGGTCGGCCGGTCGAGCCGACGGTGAAAGAGGCGGCTGGGCGGATCTGGCGGCGGGTCCTATACTGTGTGCGCAGAGAGCACAACGACCATGCCGAAGCGGCTGAGGTCCTCGAAGAGGCCGTGTTCTCGGTCTCGGCTCGGCTCCAGAGCGAAGAGGAGCTGGCGCCGATCCAGAATCTCGATTCCTACCTGTTTCACTCGTTCGTGCGCCGCTTCTCGAAGGCGAAAGGCCAACTCGGATTGGATGGGCAGCCGCCGCAGTCGCGTCGAGGAAAGAAGTGAGGCTCGAACAGATTTCGAAGCAGGAGGCGCGGGCCGTGAAGCAGGCCGAGGAACGGCTATTGGAGGCGGCGCGGTAGGTCTCTGGGACGGCGTACCCGAATCCGGAGAGGGCGCTTGGGCGTGGCTCGGCAGCGCCAGATCGACGGTGTGAGGAACCTGTGTGGTCAGCTCATGGTAAGCCAGCGCGGAGATCAGACAGATCACCGCACGGGGCGCCCACATTGCAACCGCCACGAGATCCGGATTGGTCAGCGGTTCTTCCGTGGTGAGCCGATAGAGGCCTCGGCCGACGCGTTTCAGGTCTTCGCGGTCGCGAAGCTCGTAGAGCACTCGCGGATGGACGCCATGTCGAATGGCGTCGCTGGTGCGCAGCATGCCACCGTGCCGGGCGAACACGCGCCGGGGTCATTGCAATCCGGTCAGCTTGTCTGCAGGCGGCATTTGGTGCAGGTCTTCATGGTGGATCGCCTCCTCCGCCGACCAGGCTCCGAGCAACATGTCGCCCGGGAGTCCTGCTACCGCTGCTGTCAGTTTCTCTACGCGAGGATGATCCATGGCGTGGGCGGAGACGAGGCGCCCCAAGCGCCGGAGACCGGGTGCGAACAGAGGCAGTCCTGCATCCAGGGCATGCTGGCTCGCTTCGGCGGCCGACGGGCCATCGTCTCGGGACTCGGAAAGCGCGGCTTGCAAGACGTATCCGTCGCTCAATTCAGGGAACCGGTCGGTGAGCGCGCTCGCCGCCGCCTCGACAACTCCCCAGGCTACCGCTGTCTGGGAGCCACGGTGGAGTTCGGCATGTCTGAGAGCGGCATAGCCTGCCAGCATTTCGGCCACAGGGTCCCGCCTGTCGGCGAGAATCCGAAGCTCCATTTGATTGCCTTCGGTCTCGCTTTGGGTCGCCGGTCGCGGAGTCAGAACCGCCAGAACCGCGTCCACTTCTCCGGCTTGCAGATAGCGCTGCGCCAACTCCAGCCGCCGCTGCAGCAGTATGTCGCCGCCAGATGCCATCGCCGGAGGCATGAAGACATAGGCAGCTACCTCTCCACGACCGTCGCGGTGAATGACCAGGTTGGTCGCCCGCCCGCGCAATACCGGAATGGCGATGCGCGCCAGAATCCCGCCGAACCAACCACTGACGGCATAGTAGCCGGGAGTCTTCTCCACCGCGGCGGCGGCGATCCTGGGAAAGGGAGTGCTCGATGGTTCAAGAGCCAGGCAGTAAGCCCAGGGCTTCAGCGGCGCCAGCGCCTCGCCGCGTTCGCCGCCGTCGAGCTCGCTGATTTCCAGCGCACCCACGAAAATCGAATCATCGGGATCCGCGGCCTCGTCAGCTAAGATTACTTGAATGCCCTGCTCTATCTGGGGCAGCGGCGGCAGGAAACTCTGCCGTAACTGGACCAGCCGCCAAGGCAATCGGCCTCCCGGAACGGAAGGATCAACTGCCAACGCCATGGCGAGAAGGGTCGTTATGGCGGGCGCCGCCACCTGTGGAGCGCCGAGAGACTCCGAAACACGCAGGGTATTAACGCCGGTCTCCTCGACTCCGGCAGCGGCGCACGTTGCCCTGAGCGCCGGGCTTGGGCGGATGGCCGGCGGCAGGATCTCGAGTTCGGCGGAACGACCCGGTCGCACGAATACCGGCTGGTCAACAGCGCCTTCCGATGGGCTCCTCAGCCGGGCCGTGTACATTCCGGCGTCGATCCCCTTCAAACGGATCATACCAGCGCCCGACGCGACCCGGTTCCCGCTCGCGTCCAGCACCTCCAACACGCTCAATGGATCCCAGGTGCGGACAAGAAGCTCACCACCCGGCGCCCGCTCAGATGCTTCCTCCTCTCTTCTGATGCCGGGGACGGCCGGGGCGGGCGGCGGCCCAGCTTGAGGCCGGCGAGCCGCTCTGTGTGGAGGTGCACCGTGAAACGCCAGTTCCACGGCCGCGTCACGGACCAGCCGAACGGCCATCGGCTCGGCCCGAAAACCGGGAGACTCCGCCTCCAGAAGGTACTCGCGCGGCTTCAGCTTCGTTACGTGGGGTTCTTGAAGCGGAGGTCCTTCGGCGGCGCCCACCCCGGCTCCGAGGATGCGCAGTTTCGCTGCTCCAAGCGCTTCGTGGGGGCTTACGCCGATGGTAAGGTTCAAGGGTTCGACGTCTTGCTCAGCGAAGGCGGCCAGCACAGGACTTGAGGAACGCTCCCCCCGGAGGGTCGGCGCCTGGAACAGTTCCTCACTGCCCGCCAGTTCGAGCATCCCCAGCCGGTCTCGCACCTCCCGGACCACGAAGTTCAGCAGATCCTCCGGCTTCACCTCGTACCGCCGCTTGAGGAGGTTGTAACGCTTGGCTTCGCCCTCTCCGCGAAGCCCTCTCAGCAGCGCTTCGGTGAACACGCCGCGCTCGTCGTTTTCGCGCGAGCGATCTTCATGCGCCCGAAATCCCCGTGAGGTGGCCGCGAAGACGAACTGCTCGACGTCGGGCCTCATCTGGGCCACGCCGGGCTCATCGGGGAATCGTCCAGCATTAAATTGCCCCTGAAAGGGTACGTTCCGGCAGGCGTCGATAAAGAAGAACTGGTGACGGAAGCGGCTGATCTTGAAGTAATCGAGGATGCTTTGTGTCTGCAGGGACAGAATCGGCACATTGCTTTGAAAGTCCGCTGGAAGAATCGCGTCGCCGCCCAGCAGTCCCGTCGCTCTCATCCCATGGCAGGCGAAATGGACATACAACCTGTCATCGGGCTTCGCCGCTTTGGTCGCCAGGTCGCGGACATCCCGAACGATGTTGGCTAGTGTCGCGTCGTCGTGATGGAGCCCGTCGGGGGGAGGCGGGCTCTCATCATCCCGGCTCAGCAGCAGGTACAAATGATTCGGCTCGACGACCGGATCGGCCTCCCGAGTCAGCCATTTCGCCATCTCGAGAGCGTCACGCACCGCCCCGCTAAGGCAGAACCGCCGTTCGGCATACTTATCGATGCCAACTACAAGCGCCCAGTTGGACACGATTGGTCCTAGGAGACCCCGACAGCCAGGCCGACGTCGGAGGCGCCGACTTCCCGGCCGACATCCGACATCCGGAAAAAGACCCCTTCATCGAGGGTGAGTTTCTCGGGCTCGATCTCGCCGACATTCCGAGCGGCCATCTTGCCGGCATCCAGAGGATCAACCGCAGTGTAGGCCCTGGTCTTGTCATCGTAGAAGAGCCGGACCGCCTGGAAGCCGAACACCACCGGGGTAGCTCCCTCGTAGGTGACAGCGCCCTCGGTGGCCTTGCTGATGTCCACCTTCAACTTTCCGCTCGCCGCCTGTTGGATGACCGGGACATCGAGGTCAATCTTGGCCCCACCCTCGCCCTCGGCTTCGACCGACATCTTGGTGGTCTTCAGCGTCGAATTAACGATGTAGACCTTGTCGTCGATCAGGGCGTCGGTAACGGCTCTCTGCTCCGGTCGGATGGAGGCCGTCGTGAGGAACCGGTCCAGAAGGTTAATTTCGACGTGGTCCTCGAGGACCTCCTCGAATTTGAAAATTAATGAACGCGCCCGATTGAAGCCAAGCGATAATTCGAGGTCGGAACCCCCGAGGGCTCGAATAATGTTGCCAAGGATGTTCAGCCCGATCTCCAGCTTCATCGAGCTGGTTTCCTTGCCAGCAATGCTGCCGGGAGCCACATTGTCCTCGCTTACGCGCGGCAATTCGTTGGCGCCTTCGATCATGATGGTGTCCAGCGTGCCGGTTCGCTGGAGATCTTTCTTTCCGGCCCGGATCAGCGTATCGCGCGGCCGCATATCTGACCGGGGAAGCCGGAGCACAGAATAACCGAGGTGTCTTAGATAGGTAATGGACTGGTCTGGACGGGACATTTATCCTCCTGAATTGACGACCCTCGCCTCTGCGGCGAGGATTCGATCCGGGTCGCTTTCAAAGCGACGGTCTGCTTGCCCGAACATACTGTTGGCGCCCCAAGCGGCTCAGCCTAGCGCAGCAGCAAGGCGTCTCGATCATCCCAGATCGAGATACCGAGCTCTGGATCGGATAGGATCGTACACGAAGTTCCGGCGGAATACAAGACAATTCTTCCCGTCCTTTTCCCGTCCTTAGCCCCAGTCGACGGCCCGCATTCGAGACAGGACGAAAATCGCACTCTTGTTAGTGAGACGCAGATCTGCCGGCAGAACGCTAGAATACTCCAGTAACCGCCGAAGGAGGGCCGTGGAGAGAGCGGCAATACTGACCTATCATTCGCTCGATCATACCGGGTCGGTCATCTCGATCTCGCCCGAGATCTTTCAAGACCAGATGGAGTGGTTGGCGGGCAGCGGGATCCCGGTGCTACCGCTCGAACGGGCGTGGCAAACGCCCGGTAGCGTCGCGCTGACCTTCGACGACGGCGCGGTCAATTTCGCGGAACATGCGGTCCCGGTCCTGGAACATTTTGGATTCCCCGCCACCGTGTTCGTTGTCAGCGGGTTGTGCGGCGACCGGAGCCAGTGGACACACGAACCGGACATTCCGGTACTGGACCTGATGAGTTGGGAGGAGCTGCGGCGCCTGCCGTCATCCATCGAGATTGGGTCGCATACGGTAAGTCATAAGAATCTGACCTACCTGTCGGAAGGCGAGGTCGAGT
>CAYLSS010000053.1:0-1093 GCA_964385765.1 uncultured Solibacteraceae bacterium | reverse complement strand
GTACGAGCTGGCCGGGAGCCGGATCGAGATCGAGGATCGGCTGGGGCGGCCGGTCCGGAGTTTTGCGTATCCTTACGGCGCAGCGAGTCGCGGCGTGGTGGAGGCCGCCGCCCGCCATTACAGACTGGCCTGCGGCACTCGCCTGCAATTCGTCTCCCGGCAGGCCAATCCGAATTCCCTGCCGCGAGTCGACGTCTACTACCTGCGGCGTCCGTTCTGGTTTCGACGCCTGAATCGACTCTCTGGCCGCGCCTATCTGGGAATCCGGCATCTGATCCGAGAAGTCAATTCGTGATTTTTGACATATCAAGATATAATGGCCCTGAACCTCTGGAGGTGACTTGGGTTATACCCCCGAAACCCCTTTCGACTCGATCGAAAGCGCCCACGACTTCATGGAGCTTCTCCATGAGACTGTGGAAGACGTACGTCGTGACGTCGAAGCAGATGTCGAGGCCGCCCGGGGTACCCGCGCCTCTCGCCGCGAAGAAGCCTTGCTGATGGTGGCTCACAAGCTGGAGCGGCTCTCGTTCCACACCGCCCGGAGTCGGCGTCTGCTCAATGACTTACGTACGCTCCGCCGGCTCCTGCTTGACGAACGCAGCATTGACGAAGCCGTGAACGATTTGCGGCGGGCCGCCAGCGGCGATTAGGATCCCTCCCGCGAAGACAACAACCTCCGGCAAAAACGAACCGATCAGTCCCCGGCGGTTTGGTGATCAACAAGCGGGAAACCTCGATTCCGTTAATCTTCGTCGCGCGGCTGAAGTAATGATTGGCGGCTGCGACACCTCCGCATTGAGTATGATACGGATGAAATCGAATGCACCTGTGGCCCGAGCCCCCGGCGTCGCCCCGGATAGAACCTGATGAGCTGCACGTTTGGCGGCTGCCTCTCGGCGCCTGCGCCAGCCGATTGGATCAGTTGTTCGGCTTTCTTTCGGCCGACGAGCTGAAACGCGCTGCGAGATTCCATTTCACGCGCGACCGGAACCGATTCGTGGCGGCTCGCGGGCAGCTCCGCGAGGTGACCGGGAGCTACCTGGATATGCCGCCGAGCATGGTCAACTTCCGCTACGGTCTGCGGGGCAAG
>CAYLSS010000052.1:0-10737 GCA_964385765.1 uncultured Solibacteraceae bacterium | reverse complement strand
CGGGATGACACCGAGAAACTCGCTCACCGGTTTTATGGGGTGGCGATCACTTATCAGTACATGCCGACCAATCGGCCGCCCCCGGGCCAGATGGAATATGAGGAGTTTCGGAAGTGGCATGGCCACTGGTACCAAACCTACGCCCCGGAACTTTTCTCGGGCATCATCAAGCCCGGGCATGTCGTCGTTATCGACGCGCACGGGAGCGAGCATACAGGGTTCATCGGATCGAACAATGCGTTGAACTGGCGCAGCCGGGGCATGACGGGCGTGGTGACCAATGGGAACTGCCGCGACACCGACGAACTGATTCTCCAGCAGATCCCTGTCTACTCGAGGTACCAGGGCGGCGGTACGCGGCCCGGGCGCATCGAGGCAGCGGCCATCAACCGGCCGGTCGCGGTCGGAGGAGTAATGGTTCGTCCGGGCGACTTCGTAGTGGCCGACGGAGACGGAGTTGTTGTCGTGCCGCGCGAGCATCTGGACCGGGTTGCCGAGATCGCCTGGGATATCGCCAAGGGTGACAAGGCCGGCCGGCGAAAGCTGTACGAGAAGATGGGCATGGATCCGGACAGTACGGTGAAGTAGCGGCATCCAAAACCTGGAAAGCTTCTCAGGCTTCGTGCCTCTCCGATTGGGTTGCCGGCTCCGATGGCCGATCTGTGGGGAGGCCGCGGGCGCGATCACGGCGAAGATGACCACCGATGTCATGACACCGAAAAACCCTTTCAAACCTCCCAACGGCCAGGTCTGGACGCTCTTAATCCGCCAGTGAACGGGCTATGGGAGCCTGCTATCGTCGCGACCGGGGTTTCCGGACCGGGGAACGATAAAGGCTGCTGGAGCGCGTCAGGTGATCTGTCATCGCCTGGGCGGCTCCGTCGGCGCTCCGCGAAGCGATCTGTTGGAAGATCCGTTCGTGCTCGGAAATCGTGACATCTTCGTGACCCGGGGACTGAAGTGCTTCGGTGTGGAACTCGAAGAGCCAGCCGAGAATTGATTCGCTGACAGCCTTGAATATTGGATTCCCCGGAATAGAGGCTATCGTCGCGTGGAAGGCAATGTCGGCGGTGACGAATGCCCTCGGCGTGGGGTCTCCCATCTCGGCAACCTGTTGATCAAGCTTTTCGCGCAACCGGGTTATGTCAGCAGGCTGCGCCTTGCTCGCGGCCAAGCGTACCATGCCAACCTCGAACATCAACCGCGCTTCCTTCAAGTGCTCGAGAGTGGCTGGGCTCGTCGAAAGCAGGTGTCGCACAGGCTGGGCGATCTGATCGAAAACTCGTTCCGGTCGCAGCGCTTCGACACGAGCCCGTTCGCCGTGGCTGATCGATATGAGACCCATTCGTTCCAGTCCCTGCAGGGCCTCGCGGACAGCCGGCCGGCCGACCTTGAACTGGCTCATCAGAGTACGCTCCGACGGAAGTTGGGCGCCAGCCTGATACTCGCCCTCCTCGATCATGTCGAGGAGCCTGTCGAGCACCTGATCGGAGAGTTTTCGCCGTTCGATTATTTCATTGTCGGCCATTATATTTGGACATCATCATACCAGTGGGTGATCCAAGACTTGACGAGATCGAAGGAGTTTATGGTATGCTCATCATACCAACATCGACCTACCTCACTGCGGGCGGAATGCGCGATAATGCCAGTCTCCTGACCGGGTTACCGGGTCGAGGGAAGCATGAGGAGTTCGAACTGTTATTGGGAACGCTAGCTGATGACCGGTCTTGACGGATACCGGCGTGTAATTGCCTTCTACGGCGATGACTTTACCGGTTCGACGGATGTCATGGAATCACTGACATCGAATGGATTACCTGCCGTGCTATTCCTCGAGCCGCCGGACGAGGAGCGGCTTGCCGGCTTCGCGGAGTACCGCGCCGTCGGCGTGGCGGGAATCAGTCGCAGCCGGAGCCCACAGTGGATGAAGGAGAATCTCCGGCCGGCTCTGTGCGCGCTCAAGCGTGTCGGAGCACCGTTAATCCATTACAAAGTCTGCTCGACCTTTGACAGTTCGCCTGAGGTGGGCAGCATCGGCTGTGCGATTGAAATCGGGCGAGACGTATTCGGATCCAGATACGTACCGTTAGTGGCCGGAGCGCCGATCTTGAAGCGCTACACGGTTTTTGGCAACCACTTCGCCACAGTCGGCGATGATACGTTCCGCCTGGACCGCCACCCTACGATGACGCGCCATCCGGTGACGCCAATGCACGAAGCCGATCTTCGCCGCCATTTAGCATTCCAGACCGACCTCCGCATCGAGTTGGTTGACATCCTCGCTCTTCAGAGTGTCGAGCCGGAGCGCAGACTGGACGCTGTGCTGGATTGTGGGGCCGAGATCGTTCTGTTCGATGTGCTGGATGATGCATCGCTGGAGAGTGTCGGACGGCTGCTATGGGAGCGACGACCATCGGTCGAGACGTTCGTGGTTGGTTCGTCGGGCCTCGAGTATGCGCTGGTCGCACACTGGCGAGCGACGGAACAGCTTCCCTCGAAGACCGAACCACCTCCGGTGGGCGGCAGCGACCGCCTCCTGGTGGTCTCCGGTAGTTGCGCGCCGACAACCGAGCAGCAGATCCGCTGGGCGAAGGCCAACGGATTCATCGGCATTCGCCTCGATATCACGAAATTGTCCGAAGGCCAGGATTCGGAAGCCATCGCGGCGGCCACGCGCGCCTTGAAGCAGGGAAGAAGCGTTGTGCTGTACAGTGCCCTCGGTCCGCAGGATCAGCACTTTATTCCGTCCGAGAAGCGGCATGCGGAGTTCAGTGCGAGGCTAGGACGATCTATGGGGGCAATGGTTTGCCGCTTGATCGAGGAGTCGGGAATTCGCCGGCTCGTAGTCTGCGGCGGTGATACCTCTGGACACGTGGGGAATATGCTGGGGATCTATGCGCTCAGCATGCTCGGACCCCTGGCCCCGGGAGCGCCGCTGTGTCGCGCCCATTCCGAAGACGCCCGCTTCGATGGGCTGGAGATCGTCTTTAAAGGAGGCCAGAACGGTAATGAGCAGTTCTTCCAACACGTCCAGCAGGGAGGAGTCTCTTAGGGGTGAAGCTATGCCTGGTACAGAAACAGCAGTCAAAACCGTGGCGCTCTTTGGCGCCGGCGGAAAGATGGGCCTGCGTCTGAGCGCTAATCTCGCCGGATCGCATTACGAGGTAAGACACGTGGAGATCGGGGCCTCCGGCCAGGCGACGCTCGCCGCGCGCGGGATCACGGTGGTGAGCGCGAGCCAGGCTCTGGATGGCGCCGATGCGGTCATCCTGGCCGTCCCTGACAACCGGATAGGCCAGTTGGCCCACGAGTTGGAGAAGGACCTTCGACCCGGCGTCCTGCTGGTCATCCTGGACGCCGCCGCGCCGTTCGCCGGTCAGCTTCCCGACCGGAAGGATCTTTCCTACTTCGTCACCCACCCGTGCCATCCGCCCGTGATCGGAGACGAGACCGATCCCGAGGCGCAAATGGATTTCTTTGGCGGTATCAAGGCAAAACAGCACATCGTTTGTGCCTTGATGCAAGGTCCGGAGGAAGCCTATGCCGAAGGGGAAGCAATCGCCAGAACCATCTATGCGCCGGTGATGAACGCGCATCGCGTGACGCTCGAACAGGCCGCCATTCTCGAGCCGGTATTATCGGAGACGATCGGCGCTACCTGCATGAAGGTGATTGCGGAGGCCACCGAGGAAGCAATCCGCCGCGGAGTTCCGCCAGATGCGGCCCGCGACTTCATCATGGGACACCTCAAGGTGGAGATAGGCGTGGTATTCCAACTCTTCGAAGGCGCGCAGTTCTCAGACGGCGCCCTCAAGGCGATCGAGAACGCGAAGAAAGAAATCTTACAGCCTGACTGGAAAAAGGTGTTCGAGCCGGAAGCGGTCCGCCGGAGCGTCGAAGATATCGTCCGTCCACCCGCCCCTTCGCAGCAAGCCTCGTAGCGAGCCGGCCGGATCCTCATCATGACGGGAGATTCCGACCGCGCCATCCGGTGAGATTCGGGAATCATTTCACGGTAAAGCCCTGGGTGACATTCTCATCGTTTCCGCTGCCCGGCTTGATGACGGGACATGGACGATTCCACAAGCTTGGATTAGCCGCGCCGACCATTCCCCGCTTACTCGGTGGTTACTCCTGCTTCTGAATCGCTGGGCTTCGTGTCCGGAGCAAACTGCACCGGTATGCGGGAACGGAACCGGGCCAGGTGTTTTGCGGCCTCTTCTGTGTCGCCGAGTTCCTGGTAGGCTGCGAACTTATAGTAGTCAAGTCCGGCTCGCACATAGTCGAATTCCGGCTCTGTGAGCCAACCGAGGTAGGGATCCGATTCAGGCGGCGTCTCCGCCCACAGATCATCGTAGAATCGAGCCAGTTGAAGGGAGCGAAACCACTTGGCTGCTCCCTCCTTTTGCATGCGGTTCGTCCGCGGAGCATCATATTCGATGATTGGACGATCATCGGTATTGATGGGCCCGGGCGGCACCACCTCACGAGCGGCACTCAGGTTACCGACGTAGAACGGCAAGGTCACCGCAAGCATCGCGTCGGCTGAGGCCGCGTTGTCACCGCTGACATACCGGCCCCGGTCGACGATCACGCGAGGATCGAGTGAACGCTCTTCTGCCGATCCAATGAAGGCGACCAGCGGGCGGGTCGGCCGGAACTCCCCGCGCCAGAGAACAACCTGCGGGAAAGCGCGCAGCATCGTCCTGGCGATTATGAAGAACTCCACTTGCGAAATTTGATAGAGCGGAAGCCACTGAACGAAGATGCCGCCCGGTTTGAGGCGGGACTTTGCGATCTTGAAGTGCTCCACACTGTACAGGCTCCCGACTCCCGCGCGCCAGGGGATGAAGAGGTCGGCGATGATCGCATCGAAGCGTTCCGGGGATCCGGCCAGCCGGTTGCGACCGTCTTCCGCCAACAAAATCGTTCGCGGGTCGGTAAACAGGCCTTGCGCAAACTGATTGAAGTGGAGCTTGGCTGCTTCTATCACCTCGGGGATGAGTTCGCAGACAACCACTCTCCGGGTCGGCTGGCTCAAAGCCGCTCCAGCCGAGATTCCAGTTCCCATGCCGAGGAAGAAAACCTCTTCGGGCGCCGGATGGCTCATCAGTGGAATCAGCGTTTGATTCAACTCGGTTTCCATGGCCGCGCTGCCGCCGAGACGGTAATGGTTGTTGACCTTGATGCTGAGGTTGCCTCTTCGTTCGATGACCGCAACCACTCCGTTATGACCCTCCCACACCTGGACAAGCCGCTCGTTCCGGTCGTTTCGAAGACGGACAACGGGGAGGCGTGTTGCATCGAACCAGGTGAACAGGAGCAGGATGCCGGCGACCGGCAGCGCTCGCAGCACGCCGGAAGCCTTCGACGAACCCTGGATAACTATCAGTCCAAGCAGCAAGTACGTGACCGCGAAAAGGCGCGTCGTGCCCCACATGCCGAATGTCGAAAGCAGGAAGAATCCCGTGACTACGGCTCCAACTACCGCGCCCGTGTTATTCAGCCACAGAAGCCGTCCAATCGCTCCCCCAACCCGCGTCCCTGCCCCTCGAACAGCCTTCAGCAGGTAGGGGAAGATGCTCCCGGCCAGAACCGCCGGAACGAGCAGCACTATCGCCGTATCGACGAACACTGCTACCAAGTACGGATACAAACCCTTGCCGCTGCCAATGTACCGCATCCCTGAAGTGACATCGTGGAAGGCGAATGGTGTTAGCGCAACTGCTATTCCGGAAGCAGTGAGCAGTACCGAGAGAACGGAACGCGGATCAGCGCGCAGAAGGCACATGCGGTTGGCCAGCAATGCTCCCAGTCCAAGACCGATCAGAAAACAGACGAGGATCGCGGAGAATGTGTAGACGGAGTTCTGCAAAACCTGCGAGAACATCCGCGTCCAGACGACCTCGAGACCGAGCGTCAGCAGGCCGGAAAGCAGCCCAAGAAGCCAGATGCTTGCTGGCGTTGCGGCTGACCTGCCGACCTTTCTTTTCGGCTTGACTGGTCGGACCTGCGGTGGCGCCGGGCCCCGGCTCAGCAACCAGGCGGTCAGGCCAATTGCAACGCTCATTGCGATGGCAAGCAAATAGCTTCGCCGAAATCCAAGCAGGCGGGGGAGATAGAACCCGGCGGCAAAGGCGCCCGAGGCAGCACCAATGGTGTTGACCGCGTACAAAAAAGATCCGGCCCGTCCCAGTTGTTCTGGCGCTCGAACTATATACTGGCCAATTACCGGAAAGCTTCCGCCCATCAGGAACGATGTTGGAAACAGAACGACGGCCGCAAGCAGGGATTTGACCGCGAGCAGGAGCACCGGATTGTCCCCGAAGGTCGCGTAGACAGGCTCATAGAGCCATTGGTATGCTCTGCTGAGTCCGAAGTAAAAGACCGCAGATACACCGATTCCCAGTTCCAGATATGCATATGTGCGCAGAGCGTTGGAGAGAACGTGTGCCCGTTTGCCCCACCAGTAGCCGCCGGCGCCAAGTCCCAGGAAAAAAATGGCGAGTGTCGTCGCGGCAGCTTGTGCCGTGTTGCCGAAAACGAGTCCTAGCTCCTTGAGCCATAGGACCTCGTAGACGAGTCCTGTGAACCCTGAAAGGAAGAAGAGAGATGGAATCGCGATGCGGTTCAGCACCGGCACACTCTCTTAGTATCGCCCCAACAGAAAGAGACTCCTGATCTAGAAGAGCCGCACCCGATACGTAAAGCGGACGCCACGACCTATTTCCGGCGCCAGATTCTTGATGAACGACGAGTGGTTTCGATACAGGCGGTCGGAGAGGTTGAAGCTGTTGACGGCGAATTGATGGATCAGGCGTCCTTTGGTAATCGAGTAGGAAGCACTGACGTTGAATAGCGCATAACCGGCTGTCGGCGACTCGCCGACGAACGTGTCCGTCTGATCGTTCACGAAGATCGCTTCCGGCTTCACCTCGAATCCCTTCCAGTGCCAGTCGAAACCAACACGGCCGCGGAGGGGGGGAATGCGGGGAAGACTGGTGCCAGTATCTTTCTCTTCGGCGTCGACGTAATCCATGCCCAGGTTAAGCCAGAAGTTTTCAGTAAGGGCGATGTCCCCTGTAACCTCAGCACCCAGGAAGCGTGCGTTGGATTGTGTGAATTCGATTTCTTGAAGCCCGTCAACAGTCTCACCGGTCGCGAATGGGAAGACGAAATTGTCGAAGTCGTAGTAGAAGAAGTTGCCGGTCAACTTGAGTTTGTTGGTGGCATGACGCAGTGAGAGGTCGATGCCGTTTCCTCGCTCGGCGTCGAGCGTTGGATTGCCGACTTCGAATGCGAGATTACCGACGTGAGGTCCGAAGTTGTAGAGCTCCTCGAGCGCCGGCGGGCGATAGGAATGCGAATAGTTCGCTACAAATGCGCCACCATTCCACAACTCGAAGTGAGCGCCGGCTGCGGCGGACGCACCGGTAAACTTCCGATCGGTCGGCTCCAGAGCCTCTTCATGGTGGTCGTCTTCTTCCTCCCCTTCCTCTTCGTGCCCATCCTCTTCTTCGTGCCCATGGTCACCCTCTGGGCGGAGTCCTGGAGTGAAGTTGCTATGTTCTAGGCGTGCGCCGAATTGGAGCTTGAGGCGCTCCAGATCGACCTCCTCCAATACGAAGCCGGCGAGTGACCATTGATCTGTCGGGGGCGCGAGCGCCTCTTCGCCAGTCGCCGTGTAGTCGCGAGTCATCCCCCAGAAACCGAAGCGACCCGTTAAGGGCCCCTGTCTCGACTGCTCGAACGTACCGCGATAGATGAATTGCTTGTTATCGAACTCCGTGCCAACGGCGGTGTCACCATCCTCGAAGTTTTCGACTTCGTCGTGCAACCATCGCGAGTAGTTGAGTCGCAGTGCGAAGTTCTTAATGGCGCCGCTCAGATTTCGGAGGCCCCAACTGGCACGGTAGTTCTGTCGTCGGGCGTCTAGATGGATCCGGTCAATCTCCTCGCCTTCTTCGCCGTGTTCGTCGTGTTCGTCGTGTTCGCCTTCTTCGTCGTGTTCGCCTTCTTCGCCGTGTTCGCCTTCTTCGTCGTGTTCGTCACCTTCATCGTGGCCGTGCAACTCGTCGGCGAAAGGAATTCCGTACAGGCCGTCGTCATACTGGGCGCCGACGGCGAAGAACATCCGATTCCCGTAGTAGCCGAAGCCGCCTCGCCCGGCGGAAAGACGGGTATCGGAGTTGGGCACCTCTCCCGCCGGCGTATTGTAGTCTCCACTGGACTGGCCGCTGCCGCCGCCCCAAACCATCCACTCGCCCCGACCATACTCGAACCCCGCCGAGCCGCTGGCGAACGAGTTTGCCGATCCGCCCGACCCCGAAAGGTACCCGCGCATCCCCTGATGAGCATGTTCGTGAACAGCGTGATGGCGGCTGATCAGGTTCACCACCCCGCCGACCGCGCTGCCGCCGTACATCAAAGATGCAGGTCCCCGTACGATCTCGATTCTGTCCAGATCGCCGGTATTGACCAGCTCTCCGTGGTCCCCTGACTGCGACGAAAGCGTCCCGGTCCGTATGCCATCTTGCATGATGAGCACACGGTCACCGTCAAAGCCCCGAATAATGGGTCGTTCGGTTCCCGGTCCGAAGCTCCTGCTTGCGATACCGTTGCCAGGTTCACCGCCAAGCGTCTGTCCGAGCGAAGGAGATATCCTTTCGGCGAGTTGAAAGGAATTTAGGGTTTCGGTCGATTGAATCGCATCATAGGCCGTTCCGACGCGACCGTTGGCCGTCACGGTGATCTCGTCATGAACGGCGGCGAGCCCCAGCCTGAAATCGACCTTGGCTGTTTCGCCCGGGCTAACGCTCACCCGCTCCGACTTCTCAGCCAGCGCACTGTTGACATGGGCAACCAGGTGATAGGTGCCCGGCGGCACATTACCGAACGAGTATTCACCGTCATTATCGGTTTGCGTCTGGCGGTCCAGTTCGAGCAGAATAACCGAAGCGCCGTGAAGAGGATCTCCAGTGTCAACAAGCACCACCTTACCGTCGATTTTTCCATGCTCCTGAGCCATCAGGCCGACACTCGAACCAAGCGCGAGAAGAAGCAGGAGGAGGCGGTAGTTCAATAAAGTCATAAATATCCCTGAAGTTCTAGTTTGCCCCGCCCGGCGCCGTCCACCCAATAAGATCATGATCAACGGGGTCCCAAAGCCAATGAGCGGACCCAATCCGTCGACCAGCGGACCGGCCAAGCGAGCGCGAAGGAAGCTGAGCATCTCGAAAAGACAGTTGCGCACTGCTCCGTGAACCAGCTAATTTGAAAAAAGGTGAGGTGCGAGAGTGGTTGAATCGGGCGGTCTCGAAAACCGTTGAGGTCTTACGGCCTCCGTGGGTTCGAATCCCACCCTCACCGCCACTGCTGTTGAGCGCGCCGGCTTGATCGGAAGTTCTCTTCTTGTCCTCTCGAAGCTCCTTCCGGCTATACGAACTGATCAGATCCCGACCGCCGGCCGGGGGGCGTACTAGTCCGGCAGGTCTTCCTTTGTTGGCTCCGGCAGCCAAAAACTGGCGATGAAGCCGACCAAGTAGACTGCGGATCCCACGATAGCCGCCGCGTAGGCGAGCTTGGTGGGGGGGGTGCTGCCCGGGGTAATGTTCGCGAGCTGGGTGGTCAGGTAGGCGGCCGAGGTGCCGAACATTCGGCCTCCGACATTGGCGGCGAAGCTCTCGCCTGTTCCTCGCAGATAGGTGGGATAAACTCGCGGGAGGTAATTGCCCCAGAAGCTGAACTGGGCCACTGTGAGCAATCCGACCAGCAAAATACCTCCCTTGAGCAAGGTCAGATCATTCATGCCCGCGTAAAGGAACACGAACGGCAGTAGAATCAAACCGGGGACCTGGAACAATCGTATGAGGCGCCGCCGGCCGACGATGGCCACCGCCAGCATCGCGAAAACGAACCTTCCCGTCAGGCCGCCCATCTCCTGGAAGAACTGCACGCTGCTGACAGTCTGCTCCACCTGGATGGCCGTGGCTTCGGCAAGTTCGGCCAGCCCGGGGACGATACGCGGGACATGCTGTATGGCGCCAAACGCCGCCCCGTAGCTGCAAGCCACCA
The DNA here is from genome assembly GCA_964385765.1 of uncultured Solibacteraceae bacterium. Classification (GTDB taxonomy): domain Bacteria; phylum Acidobacteriota; class Terriglobia; order Bryobacterales; family Bryobacteraceae; genus CAWELS01. Next base: position 660 of record CAYLSS010000052.1, on the reverse strand, counting down.
TGAGCGTCGTCACGATCGTCGTCCGACGATACTGCGGCGCGAAGATGGCCGCAAGGCTGGGACGCTTCAATGTTCCCGCCGCTTTCTTCTGATGCCATACCGGCGACTCCGGCAGAAACGGACGGATCACAATCAGCGGGATCGCCGGAATCAATCCGGACATCAGAGTGTAGCGCCAAGCTTCGTGGCCGCCCTGGACAGCCGGCAGAGCGTCGCCGTACGTCACGGATAGGTAATATGCCGCAGTAACCATCAGACCGCCAAGAGAGGAGAATGCCTGTGTGTAGCCGAGGACGGCCTCGCGCCGCTTCGGATCCGGAAACAACTCGGCGAGCCAGGCCACCGCCGCCACGAATTCCACGCTTACGCCGATGAACGTTGTGCAGCGCAAAATCAACAATTGAGTGAGCGAGGTCGAGAAACCGGCGAGAAAAGCGGAGACGGCATAAAGCAAGATGCTCCAGACCAGAACGCGCCGCCGGCCCAGAAGATCCGTCAGATAGCCGCCCAGCAGCCCGAACACCCCTCCACAAACGGCAGGCAGGTAAAATAGCATCCCCACCCAGTGATTGAACTCGGGCGCGCCCGGACTGAAGCCGGCCAGCTCCAGCATCGCCGGCCGGATAATCAGCGGCAACATCAGCAATTCGTAGATGTCGA
>CAYLSS010000051.1:3839-10799 GCA_964385765.1 uncultured Solibacteraceae bacterium | reverse complement strand
ACCGGACTGGTCGCCGGACGGCGGGCGGCTGGTATTTGACTCAGACCGGGGAGGGAACAGGGATCTTTACCTTATCCCGGTGGACGGCGGCGCGCCGCAACCGCTAACCACTGACGGGGGAGCGGATCACGACGCCTGTTGGTCAGGCGACGGAAAGTGGATTTATTTCACCTCGGACCGTACCGGCAGGCGGGAGATCTGGAAAATTCCCAGCGGCGGGGGAGAGGCGGTGCAGGTGACGCGGAACAGAGGATCGGTTCCCGCGGAGTCACCTGATGGGAAGAACATCTACTATCTGCACTACAGCGAGCAGGAGTCCGGCTCTTCGCTCAAACGGATTCCGGTGGAAGGCGGCGAGGAAACGGGATTCCTCACCGGCGTTTTTCGTGCTAACTTCGCCGTTGTCCACGAAGGCATCTACTACATCGCCGTGCCCGATCGGGAAGGCCGGTTCGCTCTGAATTTTCATAGCTTCACCACCGGGGGGATGAACCAGGTGGCTGAACTCGAGGTGGAACCCGGCTGGATCATGTCAGTGTCCCGGGACGGCCGCTCGATCCTCTGCACTCAGGCCCATGACCGGGGCCGCGACCTGATGCTGGTCGAGAACTTCCAGTAGAGTGTCGGGCTGGAAAGCCGGCCGCCTTTACCGCAATGCGCGATTCGCCGATGTGGATCATCTTAGATCCGCGAGAAAGGCCTGCTGGATCTCTTCGGCTCTGTTTTCAAGCCGCGACGCCTCCCGATCGTGATCGAGTTTGCGGAGGATTTTCGAGTGTTGTTTGAGTTCAGCCGCCATCCGGGGGTTGCCGGCTCCGAGGGTCTTCTCCAGGATGCCTCGAATAAATGACCGCAAGATTTTCTAAGACCGTGCCTACATCCCCATCTTTGTCACCGACTGCCTGCCGCTGGATTCGCAAAGCCTTTTTAGCAAGGCGCTCGTCGCGGATGAAGTTGTTTCGGTAGGTCATCGCCAGGTTGTTGAGGATCTTGGCGACCTCCGGATGTTCCGGGCCGATTTGTTCTTCCTTGATGGCGAGGGCCCTGCGAAAAAGGGACTTAGCTTTCTCGTACCGGGATCCGGATCGGATTCATGTTCACCTTCTTCTTTCTGGTGATGATTTTTCGGCGAGTTGTTGTTCCTGCCCGTAGTGCTGAACATGATTGTGCTGGGGGTGTGGCTCAGGACCGCTCTCAAACTGGGAAAGGATTGCGAAGCCCGACGCGGAGCCGGCAGGCCGCTAGCAGTTTTGGCGTGAATCCGTCCTGAACGGAGCGATTTCCGTGGCTGGACACCGCAGTTCCGGGGTGCAGCGGGCTTCCTCCGGCCTAGCGGTCTGAAACAGTGCTGCATCTGGCTGGTCTACCCAGCGTGGGCACCCATGTCGAGCGAATGGCGCGGTTTGTCTCCGGGGCTCGGGCGGAGGATCTGACGGAAGAAACGCGCCGGGCGTTGAAGGCACGGGTGCTTGACTCCGTGGCCTGCGCGATCGGGGCCCTGGCGGGGCCGCCGGTTCGCGCGATCCACGAGCAGGTCATCGACTTTGGCGGCGGGCGACCCTGCACGCTCTTGGCGGGGGGATCCGCCGCACCGGACCGGGCGGCGCTCTATAACGGAGCAGCGATCCGCTATCTGGATTTCAACGACAGCTTTCTTGCCAGGAAGGAAACCTGCCATCCGAGCGACAACATCGGAGCGGTGCTGGCCGCTGCGGAATACGCGGGCGCCAGTGGAGTTTCTTTCCTAACGGCACTGGCCACAGCCTACCAGGTGCAATGCCGGCTCAGCGAGGAGGCGCCGGTGCGCGACAAGGGTTTCGACCATACGACGCAGGGCGCGTATGCCTCGGCGGCGGGTGTGGCCCGGGCGCTGGAGCTCGACGCCGAAAGGACCGCTCATGCGCTGGCCATCTCCGGGACTGCCTTCAATGCGTTGCGGGTGACCCGCACCGGGACCATTTCCCACTGGAAAGGTCTTGCCTACCCGATGGTGGCCTTTTGCGGCACGCATGCGGCTTTTTTGGCGATGCGCGGCGTGACCGGACCGCTGGAAGTCATCGAAGGCAACAAAGGCTTCTCCGACTCCATCGCCGGACCCTTCGAAGTGGATTGGGAGCACGAGACTCTCGACCGCGTCAACCGGACCATCATCAAGAAGTACAACGCCGAGATCCACTCGCAGTCTGCGATTGAGGCCCTGATCGAGCTGAAGCGAAAGCATGGCTTCGACGCCGGCGAGGTGCGCGCCGTCGATATCGAGATCTTCGATGTCGCGCACAAGATCATCGGCGGCGGCGAGGAAGGCGAGAAGAAGCAGATCCGCACCAAGGAGCAGGCGGACCACAGCCTGCCTTACCTGGCGGCCGTGGCGTTGCTCGACGGTGAAGTGACGCCCCGGCAATACACCGACGACCGGATCGGGCGTGAAGACGTGCAGACGTTGCTCCAGAAGGTCAACGTCACACCGTCGGAGCAGTTCAGTGAGCGGTTTCCGGACGAGATGCCGTGCCGGGTCATGGTCCAGCTCGACGATGGGAAACGGTTGGAGCACGAGCGCCGCGACTACGAAGGGTTCCATACGGCGCCGATGAACTGGCGGACGCTGCGCGAGAAGTTCGACATGCTCGCTCGTCCGTACACAGAGAAAGAACTGCGAACCAGCATCGCCGAGACCATTCAACATCTCGACGAGACCGATGTGAAGGAGCTGACGCGGCTGCTGGCCCGGGTGCAGAGGCCGGGAAGCGCCGGCGAGCAAGGAGGAAAGACGACCAATGCCATCACATGATAACCAGCGAGGATTCGAGTTCCTGCGAACCAATGACCGGCAGCCGAAGCCGCGAACACGGGGCGTCACCGAGATCCGCGGCCCTTACTACTCGGTGATGGGCAAACGCTACCTGGCTGACATTCTGGAGACGGTGGGCGAGTGGGTGGACTCGGTGAAGTTCGCCGGTGGGGCGTTCACACTAATGCCGCGGCGCGCGGTGAAGGAACTGACGGGTCTTTGCCACGAGCACGACGTTCAGGTATCTACCGGGGGCTTTATCGAATACGTCCTGACGCAGGGGCCGCAGGCCGTGGAGCGCTACATCGACGAGTGCGTGGAGCTTGGCTTCGACATTATCGAGGTTTCCTGCGGCTTTATCACGATCCCGAATGACGATTGGCTGCGGCTGGTGGAAAAGGTACGCTCGAAGGGCGTGAAGGCGAAGCCCGAAATCGGGATACAGTTTGGCGCCGGCGGGGCGAGTGCGGCGGAAGAGCTCGAAGCCGAAGGCACGCAGGACCCGGGATGGGCGATCGATCAGGCAAAGCGGTTTCTGGAAGCTGGGGTAGAGATGGTCATGATCGAGAGCGAGGGGATCACCGAGAATGTGAAGACGTGGCGCACGGACGTGGTCGCGCGGATCGCTCGCGAACTGGGCCTGGAGCGGGTGATGTTCGAGGCAGCCGATCCGGAGGTGTTCGCCTGGTACGTGAAGAACTACGGCCCGGAGGTAAATGTGTTCGTGGATCACAGCCAGATTGTGCAACTGGAGTGTCTGCGGTCGGGCATCTGGGGCACGAAGAGCCTGTTTGGCAGTGTCTTGACTTACAAGGAAGGCTGAAGAAGCAGCCTGCCATCAGCCGAGGGCAAAAGCACCGGCTCATCGCCCGTGGCGAGAGAGCTCTGATTGACAAACAAGCGGTTTGAGGTCAGCGGGGCGGGGCGTTGCCGGCGTCGGTGGCTCCCCGGCTGACGTCCACCTTGGCCAGCAGCACCAGGCCAACGACGAAGAAAACGATGACGGAGAGGATTCCCTTGCGGAAGCTTCCGGTTACCTCCAGGACGCGGGCCAGCACGAACGGACCGAGCCAGCTCGATCCCTTGTCGGTGACCTCGTAGAGGCTGAAGTATTCGGCTTCCTCACCATCGGGGATCAAGAACGAGAAGATGGAACGGCTGAGGGCCTGGCTCCCGCCCATGACGAGGCCCACCATGGACGCCAGCCCGTAGAAGCCAGCGGCGGAGTGCACGCCGAGGTAGGCGTAGAGCAGAATCAGCGACCAGACGACCAGCGCGGCCATCACCGAGTTCTTGTTGCCGATCAGGGCGGCGATGTGCTTGAAGGCGATGGCGCCGGGAATTCCGAAGACCTGTGCGAGCAGGATGGAGGCGGTCAATGCAGCCATCGGCAGTCCCAGCTCCTCCTGCCCGAACTGGGCCGCGAGGGTGAGGACGGTCTGGATGCCGTCGTTGTAGATGAGGAACGCGGCCAGGAACCACAGGGTCTGGGGCAGGCGTCGGGCACGGGAGAAGGTCCGGCGGAGCTGGAGGAAGCCGGTCCGGAAATAGCCCATTCCGGGCGACAGTCCCCTGGTGTGGTTCCGGTTTTTCAACCCGAGCAGGGGGATTGCGGTGAACAGCCCCCACCACATCCCGGCTGAAGCGAGGCTGATCCGGACAGCGAAACCTTCAGGAACTCCGAGCGCGCCGCGGCCCAGGTAGAGCGCCATGTTGAGGGCGAGGAGCAGACCGCCGCCGGCGTAGCCGAGCGCCCAGCCGTTCGAGGAGACGGCGTCGCGCTGGGCGGGCCCGGCGATCTCCGGAAGGAAGGAGTTGTAGACGACGATGGAGGCGCCGTAGGCCAGGTTCGCGACCAGGAACAGGGCGCAGCCCAGCAGGTAGCGGTCGCCGACTAGCCAGTACATGCCGCAGTTCGCCGCGGCTCCGGTGAATGCGCAAGCGGCGAGCATCTCCTTCTTCCGGCGGCTGAAGTCGGTCAAAGCGCCAAACAGGGGGAAGGCCAGCACCTGCGTGAGCACGGACAGCGAAACCAGGTACGGCCACAGGGCCTGGTACTGAACGCCAATACCGAGCACGTGGACCTGGCCGTCCGAGCCGGCGGCGGATTCGGCCAGCCGAGTCAGGTAGGGCCCAAAAAACAAGGACACGACGGTGGTTGAGAACGCCGAGTTCGCCCAGTCATAGACGTACCACGCTCTCTGCTCACGGCGGCTTGGATCCATCATTCCAGAGACTGGGCCATCGATTGCAAGGTCACGTAATCGAATTTCCCCGAAGCGAGCACGGGGATCTTCCGGATGTGCTCGATGCGCCGGGCTACGGCTAACTCAGGCAGTCCCTCGCGCCGTGCCGCCTCTCGCAGGTGATCGCGGTTCAGGTTTGGATCCTCGGTGAACAAAACGATGACCTCGCCACGGCCCGCCTGCTCCCTAGTAGTGGCGGCTGAAGCGGCGTTCGGAGCGGCCTCGGATGCAATGCGTTCAGCGACCTCGAGCGAGACCATCTCACCGGCCACCTTGGCGAAGCGTTTCTTGCGGCCTGTGATGCGCACAAATCCTTCGGCGTCGACCTCCACCACGTCGCCGGTATCGTACCATCCTTTCCCCAGGGCGGACGCCGGCGGCTGGAGTCGGCCGGGGTCGGTGTGCCGCAGGTAGCCCAGCATGACATTGGCGCCGCGCACATGGAACTCCCCGCCTCTCTCGATACCCTCCAATTCCTCCACCTGGTATTCGACGCCCGGCAGCGGCAGACCCACCGTGCCGCTCTTGTACGCGAACGGGGTATTAGCACAGAGCACCGGCGCGGTCTCGGTCGCGCCGAAGCCTTCGAGGATGCGGATGCCGAACTTCTCGAACCAGAGACTCGTCCTTCGGGAAACACGCCGACGGAGCCGCCCTTCTCGATCTCACGCAGGAGGGTTCGTATGGATTGAGGCCTCGCCTGGTCCACCAGGACGAACCGGGCGAAGCGCAGGACGGGGCGATAGTACCACTTGTCCCAGATTTCGCGAGCCACCACCCAGGTGAGTTCGAAGGGCAGGAAGGTCCACAGGAGGGGACCGTCGAGCAAGGACTGATGGTTCGCCACGACGATGAACTTCTCCGGTAGGGGATCCGGGAAGTGACCACGCACTTCGACACGGAAGAGAAACCTGAAGACGAGTCTCGCGATGCGCCGTATCATGCCCAGATTCAAGAAGACGGACCGACTCTTCCGGTCGCGGTCCACTTGGGGGACCCGCAGGGGACCTACGCGTTGCTTGCCTCCCGACGCTTTCTTTCCGACGGGGGGCCTGGCGCACGAGGCTGGCAACCGGCACCGCCGGTGCGTAGGCAGGATACTTCTCGTTTATGACGCAGCGCGTTATAATCGTTTTGTAACGTTGGCCCGGATAATCAAACGCTACGAAAACCGGAAGCTCTACGACACCGAGGCTAAGCGGTATGTGAGGCTGGCGGATCTCGCGGAGCTAATCCGAGAGGGTCAAGAGCTGGAAGTGTTGGACAACGCGACCGGCCAGGATCTGACGGCGGAAACGCTGATCAAGATCATCGCCGAGGGAGGCGAGAGCGCGCGGGCGATCCCGCCGGTCGAGGCGCTACATCACCTGGTGCGGTTTGGGGCGGATTCGATCACCAGTGGGCTCTCGCAGCTTCAGCAGGCGGTGGATCGTGTGATTCAGAAGACGCTGGAACGGCGGGGTCCGGCACAACAGCTTCAGGCCGAGCTGGAACAGACGAAGACGCGGCTCGAAAGCCTGGAGAAACTCGTCGAGGAATTGCGAAAGGAGGCAGAAGATGCCAGCGAAAGCAGAAACCATAGAGAACAGCAGTGAGTTGGCGGCAGCAGAGGAGAAGGTATTCGATCCAGTGTTCGGTTTGGTCCGGAATATCTGGTGGGCCGGTTTGGGCGCCGTGGTTCTGACGGGCGAGGGCGGCGTGAAGCTGGTGCAGACGGCCATCGAGCGGGGCCGGGCGCTGGAGCCCGAGATTACCGGACAGGTGAAGAAAGCTGGCGGGAATGTCAGTCACTCAGCGAGCGACCTGGGTTCGCGGGTAGAGTCCAGCCTGAAGGGAATCGGCCAGGCATTTGGCAAAGCGTCGCCAAAGAAGCCGGTGGAGTCGATGGTCGACGAGAAGATCGCCAAGACGTTGAGCGAGATAGCG
>CAYLSS010000051.1:3247-3829 GCA_964385765.1 uncultured Solibacteraceae bacterium | reverse complement strand
TGCAGGGTGAGCTGAAGTCCATGAACGAGCGGATCGACCAGTTGACCGCCCAGGTGGAGCAGCTTCAGAAACCGCGGAAAAGCGCGGCCAAGAAGACGAAGGGCGAATAGCGGGCCAGAGGGGGGCTAGACGATCTTCGCAATGAGGCCGAACACAGAACGTTCGAGGGCCTTCTCCGGTATCGGGTTCGCGCGGGAAGAGATGACTTGGTCCCATTCGGCCAGCCTCCTGGGCAGCCCGGATGCTCGAGTTCTGCGCCCGTCATGACATTGTGCCGGTTACCGAGGAGTTTGCGATGTCGAAGGTCAATGACGCGCTCGACCACTCGCGGGCCGGCAAAGCCCGCTACCGGCTGGTGCTGAAGGCAGGTGTGTAGCATAGTACCGCGGCAGGCGAGCGGAAGGGCGATCGGCCGGTCGGGCTGCTAATGGCGGAAGTGGCGGAAGCCAGTAAAGACCATGGCTAGCCCCAGCCGGTTGGCGGCGGCGATCACCTCGTCGTCGCGGACCGAGCCGCCAGGCTGGACGACGGCCTTGACTCCATGTCTGGCGGCCTCCTCGACGCCGTCCGGGAAGGGGAAGA
>CAYLSS010000051.1:0-3237 GCA_964385765.1 uncultured Solibacteraceae bacterium | reverse complement strand
GCATCCGAGGCCATCACCGACCCGTCGAGCGGAAGGACGGCCTTCATCGCTCCGACCTTCACCGAGTCGACGCGGCTCATCTGACCGGCGCCGGCGGAGATGAGGCGTCCGGGTTCGGCATAGACGATAGCGTTGGACTTCACATGCTTGACCACCTTCCAGCCGAACTCGATGGCCCCCCACTCGGCATCCGTGGGCTGGCGGTCAGTGGCCACCCTAGCCTCGGAGCGGACGAGCTTTTTCGAGTCTTCAGTCTGGACCAGGAGTCCGCCGCTGACGGACTGGATGGCCAAACCGACCGCGGCCGGCTCGGCAATTCGAACGAGCCTCAGGTTTTTCTTTGCGGTCAGGGTGGCCAGCGCCTCGGGGCTGAAGCTCGGCGCGGCGATGGCTTCGATGAAAGTTTTGACGATCTCCTCGGCGGTAACCCCATCGATCTCGCGATTGAAAGCGAGCACGCCGCCAAAGGCCGAGATGGGATCGGCCGCATAAGCCCGCCGGTAGCTTTCGGCCAGATTCTCGTCCTCGGCGCAGCCGCAGGGATTGGTGTGCTTGATGATGATAGACGCCGGTCGCTCGAACTCCAGGCAGAGCTGCCAGGCGGCATCCAGGTCCACCAAATTGTTGAACGAGAGCTCCTTGCCATGCAGTTTCTCGGAACCCGCGATGCCGGCTGAACCGGAGGCATAGAGCGCCGCCGATTGGTGCGGATTTTCGCCGTAGCGCAGGCTGAGACGGCGTTTCATCCGGATCTCGAGGAATGGAGGCAGCGGGCCGGCCGGCGGCTGATGCGCGGTATCCTCCCTGAGGGTGATGGAAGCCAGCCGGTCGCTGATGGCGCGGTCATAAGCGGCCGTGCGGGCAAAGGCCTTTTTGGCGAGTTCCCAGTGGGTCGAAAGCGACAACTCCCCCTTGGATTTCAGCTCGTCCAACAGGCAGACATAATCGCCGGGATCAGTGACCACGGCCACGTCCTGGTAGTTCTTGGCGGCGGCGCGAATCATGGTCGGTCCGCCGATATCGATGTGCTCGACCAGGTCTGCGAGTTCGGCGTCGCTCTTCGCGGCTACCTGTTCGAAGGCGTACAAGTTGACCACAACCATGTCGATGGGGGGAATCTCGTGCTCGGCGAGCGAGGCCATATGTTGGGCGTTGGACCGGATGGCCAGCATACCCCCGGCAATCCGCGGGTGCAGCGTCTTGACCCGCCCGTCGAGCATCGCGGGGAACCCGGTGACTTCGGAGACGTCCCTGACGGTCACACTCCCATCCCGAAGAACCCGGGCTGTCCCGCCGGTGGAGAGAATCTCGACACCCATTTCCGCAAGGCCGCGGGCGAAATCGACGACACCGGACTTGTCGGTCACACTGATGAGAGCACGCTTGATACTGGCCATAGAGACATCATTCTGACACAGCCGATGACAGTTCGATGATTTTCAGGCTCTCCTCGCAGGCAATAAACGGATCCCATGGTTTGATTGAGCAGGCATGGGCCTTCGGCTAGTCGCTGAGATCCGGCGGGCTACAATAGAGCGATGCCGCATCCAGTCACGTTGATCCCCGGCGACGGGATCGGTCCGGAAGTCGCCGACGTGGTCGTTCAGGTTATCGAAGCGACCGGCGTACCGATGAAGTGGGACCGTGTGGAACTCAACAAAGAGCTGATCCTCGCCGCCGGCGGGAAGATTCCCCAGCCAGTGCTCGATTCGCTGCGCCACACGATGGTCGGCTTGAAGGGGCCGGTCACCACACCGGTGGGTACCGGCTTTCAGAGCCTTAATGTACAGATCCGAAAGACGTTGAATCTCTACGCCAATGTGCGTCCGGTACGCACATTCCGGGGTCTCAAGACGAGGTACGAAGACACGCCGATCGACATGATCATTTTCCGCGAGAACACCGAGGACCTGTACTCGGGACTGGAGAATGAAGTGACCGACGGGGTGGTGACGAGCATCAAGGTTATTACCGACAAAGCTTCGACGCGGATCGCCCGGTACGCGTTCCAGTACGCCCGAAAGCTCGGCCGGAAGAAGATAACCGCGATTCACAAGGCCAACATCATGAAGCTCGGCGACGGCCTTTTCCTGCAGTGTTGTCGAAAGATGGCCGAAGAATACGACGAGATTGAATACACGGAGTTGATTGTCGACAACGCGGCGATGCAATTGGTGCTGCGACCGGAGCAGTTTGACCTCTTGCTGATGCCGAATCTCTATGGCGATATCATCTCGGATCTCGCGGCAGGCCTGGTCGGCGGGCTGGGCATCGTCCCCGGCGCGAACATGGGCGACGATCACGCCGTTTTCGAGGCCGTTCACGGGAGTGCGCCGGACATCGCCGGCAAGGGCGTGGCGAATCCGACGGCGCTGCTGCAGTCGGCCGTCCTCATGTTACTGCACCTGGGGGAAGAGGCCGCGGCGCAGCGGGTGGAAAAAGCTATTGAGGCTATCTACTCGGAAGGCAAGTGGCTGACACGAGACCTCGGCGGGAAAGCCACGACAGCCGAATACACGTCGGCCCTCATCGATAAGCTTTAAGGATTGACAGGGAAGCAGGCAGGGGAACGGCGAAACCTTTCCCCTGCACCGGATCTGTTATTGGTTGATCCGATTCGAGCCTACAGGCCCTTCTTGGCGACGTACTCGACGAGGTCGACGACGCGGCAGGAGTAGCCCCACTCGTTGTCGTACCAGGAAACCACCTTCACCAGGTTGTCACCGATTACCGCGGTCAGCGCGGCGTCCACGATCGAGCTGTTGTTGTTGCTCATCATGTCGGTCGAGACGACCGGGTCCTCGGTATAGGCCAGAATGCCCTTCAGCGGACCTTCGGCGGCGGACTTCATCGCCGCATTTACTTTATCCGCGGTGGCAGGCTTCTTCAGTTGGGCGACGAGATCGACCACGGAGACATTCGGCGTCGGGACGCGTATGGCATAGCCGTCCACTTTGCCCTTGAGATCGGGAATGACGAGGGCGATCGCTTTTGCGGCGCCCGTGGTGGTGGGAATCAGGTTGACGGCGGCCGCGCGAGCCCGGCGGAGATCCTTGTGCGGGAAGTCGAGGATCCGCTGGTCATTGGTGTAGCTGTGGATCGTGGTCATGAGACCCTTCTCGATTCCCCAGTTGTCATGGAGGACCTTGCCGACCGGCGCCAGGCAGTTGGTGGTGCAGGAAGCGTTGGAGATGATGTGGTGCCTGGAGGGATCGTACTTGTCTTCATTGACGCCCA
>CAYLSS010000050.1:1113-10824 GCA_964385765.1 uncultured Solibacteraceae bacterium | reverse complement strand
TGTGCTCGGCGAGTGCGGCCATGCCCACAAAGCGCTCTCTGTCATCGCCGACCGTGTCCTGCTCGGCGAAGCCAACGTACCGCGCGAATCGTCCATGACGCTGCTGCACGACATCGTCATGAGCGGCCGCCTCAATCTTGATCCATCCCGCAATGACTTTCCGGTCACTCTCCACGACCCGTGCAACCTGGTCCGCCTGATGGGGGTCGTCAATCCCCAGCGCGAGATACTCAAGAAGATCGCACCGCAGTTCCGCGAGATGCATCCGCACGGGGTCGACAACTACTGCTGCGGCGGCGGCTCCGGCTTCGCCATCATGAGCGGCAACAATTTCGAGGACTGGCGCTTCCACGTCTCCGGGCGCAAAAAGCTGGAGCAGGTTCTCAACGCCTTCTCCGACTGCATCGATGACACGGATGTCAACAAGTACATTTGCGCTCCCTGCTCGAACTGTAAAGGCCAGTTCCGCGACATCATCGCTTACTATGACCTGTGGAACAAGAACCGCATCGGCTACGGCGGGCTCGTCGAGTTGATCGTCAACGCGATGGTCGACGTCCAACCGGGCTTTATCGACTGGGAGTGGCACTAGAGCCAGGGATGGTCTACTAGTTCCGGTCCTCAATGATCAGGTAGATCACGGCGGACTCCGCTTCTCGCGCCCAATCGCCGGTGATAGTTTTCCTGAGGACGGTAATACTGAAAGTGAGGCGGCCAATGGTGCTGCCGCTTTCGGTGGGCAATTCGATCATGCTGCTGAAGTTCGATCCCTCGTACTTGGCCCCCGAGCCGAATTGGCCAAGTATTTTGAACACGCCCGGATCATCTTCGACAGGCGCCACTCCCGAAAGGCCAATGTTGACCATGTAGCGGCCTGGGCTGCTGCCCTCGAAGAGCATCTGCCGGAGCGACCCCGCCGTGACGTCGGTTGTCAGCCTCAGATCGTCGTTCGACGAGGAGATCGTGAGCGAGAGATCGGCCTTCCACCAGCCGTTGTAGAATTTCTGGGTCCAGGATTCCTGGAAGAGAGGTCCCGCAACTCCGGAGACGATAACCGGCGCCGAGCCCGTAAGCTCGCCGACGCTGCCGTCCGATCCGCCGGCCAGCAGCAGTTCGAGCGATGTTTCACCCGCGCCCACTCCCCGGATGGTGAGAGTCTGGCCGCGCTCCAAACTCGCGATATCCTCGTCGAGGATGGCCATGTCGAGGCACTTATCGCGATCTGTCAGATCCGGCCAGAAACGCGGTTCCAGTTGGACACTGCGGCCGACCACCCGCAGGTCAGTGATTTCCTCCCCCTCATCGACCTCGATCTTGCCGTCGTGGAGGGGCTGTACCGCCAACTCGTCGATCAGGTTCATGAAGTTGTTCGCCACGATCACCGCCGGCGTCACCTGGCCATTTCTGAGCCGTACCTTCAGGTCCTGACGGCCGCGGCGGCAGGTAACTGTCCAGCTCACAACCCGTGAAACCGAGTCTTCGGTGCGATAGCGGTTGTAATCGTCGAGGATGATATCGCCGTCGCTCGCGTCGGACTCAGCGAGGTAGCCGATCTCCACCGGCATATAGACGACGCCGTTGCGCAACTGCCCTCCAAGCTGCTGCGCCACGGCCGCCGCCGGATTGCTCCCGTGAATCGGCAGTTCTCCAGCGATCATGAGCGGTATCCGCCGGTCAAGCGCCGTGGGAGCCGTAATCGAGATCGCGCCCAGCGGCGCGCCGTAGCTGTGGTGGGGCGCGGGCTCCATGGGCTCCATCTCCACCCCCGCCGGATACTTGAACAGGTAAGCCGGGTAAGGGTACAGATATGGGCTCACTTGAGTCTCGCCGGCATTCAACTGGCGAATATGCTGCTGAATTTCACCGATTGACCGCGCTAGCTCCAGGTTGTGGGAGAGTTGCTCCAGGCTGGCCTGGACCATGTCGGCCTGTGCGTCGAGCCCCGGAATCGGTTCGCAGACGATCTGCAGAACACCGACACCCACCTGCTTGAACTTGAGGAGGCCTATGCCGGTGAAACCATTCTGGTAAATCTCGTACAGTCCGCCGCCGGTATTCTCCACCACCTCCACTACCTGATTGATGTTCGCCAGGGTATCGCCCACGCCAGGGACCGTCCCTATGACACCGAACGCGACGCTTCGGCCGAGCTTGAACTCGTCCACCGAAGCGGAGTTGAGAAGCTCGTTGAGCGCCTGATTGAATTCCTCGAGATTGACCGCCGAGCCGGCATAGCGGCGAGAGACGGAATTGGCCGCCGCCGAGTTCGCAGCGGACTCCTCGTAGAGCTGCTGGTTGAGCAGGTCATCCGGAACGATGTGGAGAATCTTCCAGTCGCCGTTCACCTTTTGGAGGAACGATAGCGCTCCGTTGGTAACCTCATGCGGTCCGTCATGCGCATGGACGGTGAAGGAAACATATGCCCGGACCACGGCCATGGTCCCGAGGTCTCCCATGCCCGTGGCCAGCGGAGTGAACTCGAAATTCGAGAAGGTCGCGTGTGAGCGCACCAGGTCCAGCAGCTCGCGGGCGGCTTGGGTGGCCTCGGCATTGTAACCATCGGTGACACACTCGGCGAGGAATCCGTCCACGTCGCCGCGCACCTGCGCCTCCATGGCCCGCCTCACGACATCGGCCGGCGCGCTGCCGCCGCCTCCGGTCGTGCGCACAGACAGCTCGGCGGCGCCTTTCGAGACGGCCCCTCCGGCCTGGACGACGATGGGATGCTTGCCCGATCGCAGGCCGGTGGGAAGCTGTATGTTCACCTGGTAGAGTCCCACGAAGCTCGGAGCGAGCCCGGCGAAGACCACGGCGGCGGGTTTGCCGCCAATCGTCACGCTCACTTCGCTGGTGGCGTAGTTCACCGGCCCCCACTGCTGATTGTCGCCGCCCGGCTGTCCCGTAACGACGGGAGCGTCGGTGACCGGTCCAAGACCGGTCGCGTAGAGGATCAGATACTCACCAGGAACGGCTGGATTGTTCTCATTGACGAGCGCCCAGTCGGCTGCGTGGACCGCGGCGACCTCGCCCAGTCCGGTTCCGGTCCAGGTATAGAGGCCAGGGCCGCAGGCGGAGATGGCCACCGCAACCGGAGCGCTCGGGATTCCACCGCGGAAGACCCGCAGATGAACTATGGAGTTCTGGAGATTGAAAGGAAGCTGGGCGTTGATCTGCCCGGCACTGACGAACGAAATGGCGGCCGGGCGCGTCCGGTCTCCGTCGAGCACGTCCACACGGACTCCGGCCAATTCGGACGGCAGAGGCACCTGAGGAGCGACGAACAACCCGCCGGCCAGATTCGAACCGAAGATCGCGACCATCGATCCCGGAGCGATTGACGCGCTGTAGTCGGCAGCGTTCACCACGCCGCCAGGCGAGATGACCGGTTGCGACCAGGCTGGAGAAACCACCGCGAGCGTCAGCGGGATCACGGCGAGGATTTGGAAAGCAAGGCTAGAGCGCGTGGGATTCAGCATCAGTATTCTTTTCTTCTCTACCGGCAGGAGGGTCTGGAGAATTGCAGAGTTGATAATCTTTAAATCTCAATCAGCACTATCGTACAGGACCGGTGACGTCCGCCTCAAGGCGGCAGCCACATCGGCCCGAATCTAAAGAAGTCCCTCTTTGCGTCCGAATCTAAAGTGTTGGACAATGTAAATAGTTTCGGCCTTGGGTGGGCAGCCTCTGTCGGACAAAGAATCGCATCCGCTCTGATCGCGTCTAATCAAGTATTGGATGGGTGACTAAAAGCATGACGCATCTTTTCCGTCTCTTGGCTGTGATCATGGTGGCCGTGTCGCTTTCATTTGGAGCGGATGCCCAGAAATTCAAACTGCAGTTTGAGCCGCTCGAGCAGGAGCTGGAGCACTTGACGACGGCCGATCGCGATATCGTGTCCGATGCCATCAACTTGATCAAGGCCAGCGAGCATTCGCTCGCGCTGGCGCGGCTTTCCGATCTGAAGGAGCGAAGCCCGCAGAACTCCTCCCTGCGAATCCTGGTGTCTTACGCCCTGCTTCAGGCCGGCAACCTCCTGGGGGCATTCGAGGAAGCGCAACAAGCGCACGCGGCGCCCAACGGAAACCACTACAAATGCTGGTTCTTGGCCAAAGTGGCGCTGCTCAATGGGAAACACGAGGTCTGCGCGCGGGAAATCGAGCATGTCAGAAGTACTGGCGAGATGGTCGCGGAAGTCAACCAACTCGAAAAGGAGCTGAAGAAGAACTGAAGGTGAGACGACATTCTCGACGAAGAATTCTCGGCGGTCTCGGAGTGGCTGGTGTGGCGACCTCTGGTCTGATGGTGTACCGAGCTGCTCCCCGTTTCTGGAGGCAGTATGTCAGCGACTGGAACCGGTCTATTGAAGCACCGCCGCACATTCCCGATCCCGATCTCTGGCCCGATACCGGACTCCACCTAGCCTGGCTGGGCCACAGCACCACGTTGATCAAGGCGGATGGCTTCACCCTCCTGACAGATCCCGTTTTCAGCGACTACGCCGGGATCACGCTGGGTCGTTTTTCGCTGGGTGTGCGCCGCCTTGTCAACCCCGCGGTCGATCTGGGTGAGCTGCCGCGTCCGGACGTGGTTCTGCTGTCGCACGCCCATATGGACCATCTCGATCTGCCGACGATGCGAGCGCTGGAAGATCTGCGCACGCACGTGGTCACCGCCTGGGAGACGGCAGATCTGCTTCGGGTCAGACACTACGGCGGTGTTTACCAGTTGCGCTGGGGCGAGGAGACACGGATCGGTCCGGCCGTTATTCGTGCCTTTCAGGTCAATCACTGGGGAGCCCGTGTGAGGACCGATACCTATCGGGGCTACAACGGCTACCACATCGAGGTGGGACGCCATCGCCTGCTCTTCGGTGGCGACACCGCCGGGACGCATCTGTTCCGCGGCCTCAAGACGTCGCGGCCCTACGACGTCGCGGTGATGCCCATCGGAGCTTACAACCCCTGGAACCGCTATCACTGCACGCCGGAAGAAGCATGGCGAATGACCAACGAGGCGGGGGCCGAGCACCTGGTGCCGGTCCACCACAAGACGTTTCTGCTCAGTGACGAACCGTTGAGCGAGCCGATTGAGCGGCTCTACGCCGCCGCTGCCAAACACTCCGAGCGCATCGCGCTCGATTCCGTTGGCCAGGAATTCCACCTGTAGCCGTGGCCGGCGAGTAGCGTGATCGGGTTACTGCTTCACGCCCACCCGGCTTAGCACCTTACCGACGGTGGCAAAGATGGTTTCCTCGACCTCCTCGTCGAACGGTCCCGGCTGGCCATAGTAGATCATGCTGTGATTCGCTTCGTAGCCGCCTTCGCGGAGAATCCGGACAGACGGGATGTAGCACATCACGTCGTTCGAGTAACCGGCCACAATGAGCTTGGCCTTCGGAAACTCGCGGCGCGCTCGCAGCGAATAGTCAACCACCACCTCTCCGCCGAGTGCCAGAAGAACCGGGCCGTCGCCAAACCGGATTGCCTGTACCGGGTATGGAACACTTCGGATCGGGCTCCGGGCATCGTAGGCGGCGAGCATCTTGCGCGCGCGCCGAACGGCTGCCGGGTTGTCCGACTTCAGTTCGGCTTCGAACTGTTCCCTCGTGTGATGGCGGAACCGGAGATTCGTGATCTGGAACGCGGATTGAAGGCGCCCGCTCACGGGTGTCAGCGCGTTGGCCATCACCCGTTGAACCTCTTCTGCCAGCGTCTTGCCGTGCGCCTGGACATGCGGGATCTCACTGCGCGGGTCAGGATTCTGGTCGCCGCCGCAGAGGGCAAGGAAAAGCGCAACCGTTCCCGGATCGCCGGACTCCAGAGTGGACGCGGCATATCCGGAATAGTCACCGCTGATCTGGTAGTGCTGTCCGGTCAGGGTCGTATTGTGGCAGGCATAACCGAAGATCACCGCGAGCGGCTGCCCCCCGGCGGTGGTCAACCGGATGACCGGGACGCGATGGTCGACTGGTCCGTCGGGGTTCACTCCGAAGTCCACCCGCCCGTCAGGACGAATAACCCGGCGGTTGACGGCGAAGCCCGCTTCACCGTTGCCGAAGGACAGCTTCGCGGGCTGCATCGCGCCCAGAGCCGCACCGATCACCTGCACGAGGGTGTCGCTCACCCGCCGGCTATACGCTTTCAGACGCTGGACCTCCTCATCGGGCAGATCGTACATGGTCGAGAGATTGGGCCATACCACAGGCCCGGTATGGGTATGACTCGCGTTGAGAAGGACCTGCGCCCGGTCCAGGTCATACCGCTTGGCAACCCGGGCGCAGACTTCGTCGGCCATCTGGCGGGGAATGCCGATCAGGTCCATGCCGACCACCACCACCCGTTCTCCGCGGCGGTCCTCAATGGCTACGGCGCGCGCATAGAGCCTATGCAGCACACCGGTGGATGGATGGTCCCGGCTTGCGTAGCCGGATAGCCAGATGGAACCGTCCGGCGTGATATCCATTCGCGCGGCCCCGGCCCGGAAATCAGCGCCTGCCGCCATCGCCGCGAGGAGGAACAGAAAAGCCAATACTCGCATTACACCCAAACCTCTTCGATCTTGACCCCGTCCGCGCAGAGCCGGCACTCGCTATCATTGCCGAAATAGACATCTTCCAGCTTGGCAAGGTAGTAAAACGGGAGCGACTCGAATGCCTTGGTCGCCGGGGTAGGTTGGTAGACGACCACCGCCAGCCCGACCACTTCAGCGCCTTTTTTCTCGACCAGCTCCTTGAGCTGCGTTAGCTTGGTGCCCGAACGCAGAATATCGTCCACCAGCAGCACCTTCTCTCCGGGACACTGTTCGACGAACTGCCGGTAGTGGAGCGGCTCGTTTTCATTCTCTCGTTCGGCCCAATAGACCTGGTGCGCACGCAGAGCTTCGCAAAGGGTATAGGCAACCGGCAGGCCGCCGGTAACAGGGCAGACAATCGACAACTCGGGAATCACCGCCCGGATTTCGGGATTCGCACGCACCAGCCGGCTCAGTCCGACGCTGAGCGCCTTCTGATGCTGGAAGTAGCGCATCGCCAGGGGGATCTGGAGGTATTGATCGGAATGCAATCCGTTCGGATGCCGAAAGTGCCCGCGACGCAGTGCGCTGGTCTCTTCGAGCAGCCGGACAACTTCCTCCTGCGTTGGTACTAAGTGCATGATTCAATTTGCTCCTCTCCCCAGAACCACTCCGGGGATTGTTTTCAGAATGATCTGCAGATCGAGCGAAAGCGACCAGTTGTCAATGTACTCGAGGTCCTTTCGCATCCAGGTATCGAAGTCGAGCCGATCGCGACCCTCGAGCGCCCATAGACAAGTGAGGCCCGGACGCATGCGCATGCGCCGCCGTTGCCAGCGTCGGTAAACCGCGACTTCCTCGGGTACCGGTGGGCGGGGACCGACCAGCGACATGTCCCCCTTGAGAACGTTCCAGAGTTGGGGGAGCTCGTCAATCGAGAACTTGCGCAGCCAGCGGCCAAGCGGTGTCACGCGCGGATCGCGGGCGATCTTGAAGGCGATCGTCTTCTCGTTCAGATGAGCGAGTTCCTGCTTGCGCTGATCGGCGTCGGCCACCATCGAACGAAACTTGTAAAACACGAAGCGGCGGCCGTTCAAACCGCACCGAGTCTGGCGGAAGACCACCGGACCGGGCGAGGTCATTCGCACCAACAGCGCCACCACTAACAACAGCGGCGAGAAGAGAATCAGGCCGGTCGAGGAAACAACGATATCGAAGAGCCGCTTGACCATGAGCGCCACCTCATCGTGCGGGGCGGCGGAGAATGTGAGCAGCGGAACGTTTCGCAGGCGATCCAGGTAGACCTCGCTGTTGACATGCGGAAAGAAGTCGACGGCGACCCGAGTCAGAACCCCTTCTTCATCGCATAACAGCAGGACCTCCTCCAGGTCCGCCAGCCGTTTGGAGTCGACCGCGAAGATGATCTCGTCGATGATCTGTTGTTCGAGCAACTCCTGGAGTTCCGTGAGGGGATAGACAGGATACTCGCCGCGCAACTGCACTTTGCTGGTTTCGCGGTCGCCATTCACGGCAAAAAAGCCCATCAGCCGGACGCCGTAGTCGGCTGATCGTTCGAGTACGCGCCCCAGGCGCCTGGCCCGCGGACCCAAGCCGGCCACGAAGATGTGGTCCGGCGATCCGAAGCCCCTCCGATACCAGCCCACCAGCCGTGGAGCATTCACCCGGAACAAGGTCAGCAGAATCCAGGCGTAGAGAAGGAACGCCCCCAGAAATGGCCGACTAAGGTCGAGCCGCAACACATACTCGACCATCACCACCGCCACGCCGCAGAAAACGCACTGTTTCAGCGTTTCGCGAATCACGACCGGGAAATGCTCCGCATCGAGCCGGTCATATACCTGGAGCCACACGCCCACAGCCGGCCACAGGATGGACGCGGCGCCCATCAGCAGCAGCTTCACCGGACTGACGATGTAGAAGACCCGTTCGAGCGGCAGAATGAGCCGCGTTCGGTAGGCAAGTTCGAAGGCGAGCAGCGTCAGGCAGACATCGGATAAAGCGAAGAGTATCTTATCTTTCCGTCGGTGTCTGCCGAACACGATCCGACCTCAGCATAGCATGGGCGCCCTCCGCTGGAACCGGATGCGGCCAAACCTCTCACGGCCGCGATATTTTTCGGGATTTTTGCGCTGGGTCTTGTATTGGCAGGAAGGACTCTGCTAAACTAGTGTTTGCTAAGTTAGCGTACGCTAACATGAAAGGCGCTTGCTTCACCGATGGCCGATGCATTCGAGAAAAAACAACGGCTCACCGCCGGGCAGCGACGTTCAGCAATTGTCGAGGCGGCTGTCAGTCTGTTCTCCGAAAAAGGATTCCGCGGGGCGACCACGCGCGAGTTGGCAAACGCCGTCGGAGTGTCGGAGCCCGTCCTTTACCAGCACTTCAAGAAGAAGAGCGACCTCTACAGCGCCATCATCGAGGCGATCTGCCGGAAGGATGAGGAGGCCCGCGACGACCTGCTCGATCAGGCGCGGGCGGCCTCCGATGACCGCGCATTTTTCAGCCGCTTGGGCGAGCTGATCCTTAGCTGGTACCAGGAAGAACCCCAGGCTGTCCGGCTGCTGCTGTATAGCGCGCTCGAAGGACACGAACTGAAAGACCGATTTTTCGAAACGAAAGTGGCATTTCTGTACCAGGAGCTCAACGATTACATCGAGAAACGGATGGACGCCGGCGGCTTCAGGCGCATGGATCCGTACCTTGCGGCGCGAGCGTTTGTCGGAATGCTTTCCCACCAGGGACTGGCCATCACGATCTTCGGAATCCATGACCTGAAAGGAACACGAGAAGAGATCGTGGCATCGATTGTGGACATATTTCTTAGCGGAATGAACCAATCGGGGGCGAAATCAAGATGAGAAACGGCTTGATGGTTCTATGCGCCGTGGCGGCTTTGTGTGGCTGTTCCAGCCAACGGGCACAGGAGAAGGCGGAGGCTGCCGAGCCGGCTGCGCCGGTGGCCATCCGGGTGGTCCACGCGGAATCGAGACAGATCGAGCGGACCATCTCGGTAACCGGTTCGCTCGAGCCCGAAGAAACGGCTGTCATATCGAACGAAGTTGCGGGCCTGCTGGCACGGGTCCACGTGGATTTCGGCCAGCGTGTTCGGCGGGGGCAGGTGATTGCCGAGATCGAGAAGCGCGAACTCGAGCTTCAGTTACAGCGGAGCCGGGCTGCTCT
>CAYLSS010000050.1:0-1103 GCA_964385765.1 uncultured Solibacteraceae bacterium | reverse complement strand
GCAGGCGCTGGCGCGGATTGGTCTGGACCCCGCCCAAACCACCGTCGAACCGGAGACCACTCCGGCGATCCGGCAGGCGCAGGCTCAACTCGACAACGCCCGGACCCGGTACGAATCCGCCTCGAATCTGATTAAGACCGGCGACATCGCGAGCGACCGGTTTGTCGAAATCGAGAAGGCCTATCAGGCGGCCGAAGCGGCCCTCGACGCCGCCCGTCATGAATTGCGCGTCTCGCTGGCCGCGATCCAGTCGCTCAAAGCCGAGGTGCACCTGGCCGAGAAGCGCCTGGATGACGCCACGATCCGAGCGCCGTTTGACGGTTCGGTGGCCGAGCGGATGGCGGCTTCGGGGGAATACCTCCGCGAGAACACTCCCGTTGTCAGGCTGGTCAAGGCACACCCGCTCCGGCTTCGCGTGGATGTTCCAGAGACGGCTGCCTCCACCGTCAGGCCGGGTACGACGCTCTTCTTTCGGACGGATGGCATCCCGGGCGAGCGCTTTCAAGCGGTTGTCCGCGAGATCAACCCGTTGCTCGACGCGCGTTCGCGCTCTCTCGTCGCCGAGGCGCGGCTAGTAAGACCGGACCGCCGCCTGCGTCCCGGGATGTTCGTCCAGGTGGAGTTGACGGTCGACGCCGACGCGACAATTGTTGTTGTCCCCAAGGATGCCGTGCGCACGGTCGCCGGACTGACGAAGGTATTCGCGGTCCAGGACGGCCGCGTTGCCGAACACCGCGTCCGGCTGGGTCGTGAACTAGGCGATTGGGTCGAGATCCGGGATAGCGGAATCGAACCCGGCCAGAGCGTCGCCGCCAGCCATTTG
Organism: uncultured Solibacteraceae bacterium; assembly: GCA_964385765.1. Lineage (GTDB taxonomy): Bacteria > Acidobacteriota > Terriglobia > Bryobacterales > Bryobacteraceae > CAWELS01. Next base: position 280 of record CAYLSS010000050.1, on the reverse strand, counting down.
GCCGAGCTTACCGACGGGGCCGTTGTCAACAAGATCAGTACGACCACCTAGCCATGCAGAAACTCGCTCAGATCTGTATCCGCCGGCCGGTGTTCGCCACCATGCTGATCATGGCGCTCGTCGTGCTCGGCGTGGACTCCTATCGCAAGCTCGGCGTCGACTTCTTCCCCAAGATCGAGTTTCCCTTCGTCACGGTGACCACCGTGTTGCCGGGCGCCGCCCCCGAGGAGGTAGAGACCCAGGTCAGCCGGCGCATCGAAGAGGCTGTCAACACGATCGC
>CAYLSS010000049.1:4158-10874 GCA_964385765.1 uncultured Solibacteraceae bacterium | reverse complement strand
CGTTCCTGCTGGGGAGTATCGGCTGAAGCTATTTCACGAACGGGCGCTGCCTGAGATTCTGAAGGCTCTCGAGCGGAAGGTGATCGTGGGGCCGGACGGCGCCCATCTCGGCACAATTCGGATTTCCGAGAGCGGGTATGTTGCGACGCCGCATAAGAACAAACACGGGAAGGACTATCCTGCCGCGCCCGACGACCACGTGGTCTATCCCGGAGTCGCCCGATGAAGCTGCTATCCGGACGCTCGCTCCGCGCGAAAATCCTGTTGTCGGCATCGGCGGTCGTCGTCGTGTTGGGACTGCTAACCGGCTGGCTCGTGCAGCGGCATGTCGTCACTTCCGCCACCCGACTTGCGGAGAACGAAGTCCGGTCGAGTTTTCAGGCCTATGAATCGCTGTGGCGTTCCCGCACTCAGTTGCTCGCCTCGGCAAGCCGGATTCTCAGCGCGATGTCTGACGTGCGGGCGGCCTTCAGCACCCGCGACGCCGCCACGATTCGCGACACCGCCGGCGAGCTCTGGTCGCGCATCTCCGATTCGGCGGCGATCTTCCTGGTCGCGGATCCTACGGGTCACGTGATCGCCTCTCTCGGCGGCGCGGCCGGCACGCGGCTCCCGCACGAGCTTCCCGTAGTTCAACGGGTGGCTGGAAGCTTCCCCAAGCAGGCGGCCGGCTTTCTCTCCCAGGACGGTCAATCCTTTCAAGTCGTTGTGACCCCCGTTTACGTACAGTCCGGCAGAGGGCTGGCCCTGCTGAATGTGCTGGTAGCCGGCTACCGTGTGGACAAGTCTGTGTTGAGTGAAGTCAAGCAAGCCACTGGAGGGAGTGAGTTTCTGCTCGCCTCGGGCGATCGTGTCATGGCCTCGACATTGCCCGATGAAGAAAGCGTGATGCTGCTCGAGGCAGTGCGCTCGATGAATCCCGGGCAGTTGGTCACGGTTGGCAAGAGCGAGTTCGTTCCGCTGATGCGGCCGTTGCTTGACGTGGAAGGCCAGCCTGTCGCCCAACTCTGGATCTTCCGGTCGTTCGGTAAGGTACGGGAGCAGATCGCCGGCCTACAGCGTGACATCTTGCTCATTCTCTTCGCCGCCCTGCTGGTGGGACTGGTGCTGACCCATCTGTTGGCGCAGCGCATCATCGGTCCCATCGAGAGGCTGGACAAGGCGGCCGGCGAGATTGCCAAACAGAACTACGATGTCCGCGTGCCCGTCGCCAGCGACGACGAACTCGGCCGGCTCGCCCGGACCTTCAATGATATGTGCGCGTCGATTCATAGGGCGCGCGACGAACTCGTCCGGCAGGAACGAATCACCACCATCGGGCGCATTGCGACGTCGATCATTCATGATCTGCGGAACCCCCTGGCGGCGATCTACGGCGGCGCCGAGATGCTGGTCGATTCGGACCTTCCGCCGGCTACGGTGAAACGCCTGGCCGGCAATATCTACCGCGGCTCACGGAACATTCAGACAATGCTCACTGACCTGCAGCACGTATCGCGAGGCCGAACGGACGGCCTCGAGCGATGCAGCCTGCGGGAGGTAGTAATCGCCGGGTTCGATCCCTTGCGTGAGGTGGCTGAGTCCCAGGGTGTTCGGGTCTCGGTCGAAGTTTCAGAGGATCTCGAATGCAACATCGAACGGGGACGCGTGGAGCGGGTGTTCACTAACTTGATGGCCAATTCCCTGGATGCAATGCCGGGCGGCGGCTGCATCGGCGTCAAGGCATCACGGGAGGATGACGCCGTGGTGGTGGAGGTTCGCGATACCGGTCCTGGCATCTCTCACAGCGTCCGCGAGCGTCTTTTCCAGCCCTTCAGCAGCACCAGCAAGCATAACGGGATGGGCCTCGGACTCGCGCTTTCTCGTCAGACAATGCTGGATCACGGCGGCGATCTTTGGGAGGAGTCGGAAGACACCGGCGGCGCTCGCTTCTTACTGCGCTTCCGACGGAATCGAAGTTGATCTTTGAGGACACCGCGCTATCCGCTGTCTCCCGCGCATGCGACAGCCAATAGAGGCGCTTCGCACTGCGCTGGCTTCTCTCATTGAATGAGGCTTTGAGGTGAACTTATTCGAAGGCAAGGCGCTCCTGTTTCAACGGCTCGGGCGGGCGCTCCTCGAACTGCCTTCGTTGGTGACGCATCATCGCGGCCACCAATTGCCATGTTGGGCCGGGCGTATCGCGCCATGGCGCTGGAACCGTAATCATGCAGCAGGACCGGGACTCCGGATCGTAGTCGAAAAAGCCGGCGTGGCGGGTGAGAAAGCGCTTCCATTCTTCCGGAGTGGCCAGCCCCGCCTCGATCAGTCCGCACTCGGACGGGATCTCCCCGGCATCCACCAACCCGGGCGGCGTCACGAAGTAGAACTCGTTGGAATAGCGCATGCCCACCCGCCGCTTGAGCGGATGCTTCAGCTCCGTCCGGAAGTCCGCGCGCGACATCTTGACTTCGTAGCAGACGCGCCGCATTCCTGTGTGCGGGTATGAGTTCAATGCAAACGCATCCACCCGCTGTGCGGCTCCGTTGCGGCGCCCCGTGCCGAGCCGCAACTCGCGCAGGAACAGCCATTCGGTGGACGAGGCATGGAGCACCCGCTCGACGATGTCCAGCATCGCTGATGCGCCGAGCTCCATGCCGGGATTATGCCATACGGGCCAGTTTCCGCAAGTCAGGCGACGACAGTCTCGGGTTGAGCTAACCGACGGGTCGGCCGAAGTGGAGGCGTTGGCCGATCGTTTGTTATACTAATGAGCGTCCCAACGATACGCGAAGGACATTTGTGCCCATGCCGAAGTTAAAGACACATCGAGGTGCGGCGAAGCGCTTCAATAAGACGGGAACCGGAAAGATCAAACGGAATCATTCTGGCGCCCGGCACATTCTGACCAAGAAGACGACCCAGCGCAAACGGCGTTTGCGGAAGTCGGTGGTCGTCAACAGCGCTGACCGGAAAGCCCTCGAGATGATGCTTCCCTACTGAAGCGCTATGGGAGCGGCCGGAGCATGCACGTGCCCGCCCCGCCCCAGCTAATGCAAGTGAAGGAGTGAAAACGTGCCTAGAGTAAGACGAGGAACTCATCGTACCAACGCTCGCAAGAGAACCCTCAAAGAAGCCTCGGGTTTTTTCCTCACCAAGAGCAAGCTCTACGGCGCCGCCCGCGAGGCAGTCGATAAGTCTCGCCGGTACGCGTACGTGGGCCGGAAACTCAAGAAGCGCGATTTCCGCGCCCTTTGGGTGGTCCGAATCAATGCTGGATGCCGCGCTACCGGCATCTCCTACAGCAGATTCATTGGAGGCCTCAAGAAGGCGGGGATCGATCTGAATCGTAAGATGCTCGCCGATATCGCCGCCACCGACGAAGCTGCGTTCCGCGCCTTGGTTGACAAAGCCAGGGCTGCATTAGAGAATGCAAGCTAATGAATTTGCTGGACGATACGGCGCTTGATCCATTGGATAGCCTGGAGGAGCGGATTCGGCGCGCTGTCGAGTTGATACCCTCCCTCCGCGAGGAAAAGGAAGCAGCCGTTCGGGAGCGTGACGAGGCGGTTCGCGAAGCTGCCGAGGCGCGGTCCCGGCTCGAGGAAATGACCAGCGAACTCGAAACGCTGCGCGCAGAGCGCCAGCAGGTACGCGCCCGGATCGAGAAGCTGCTGGGACATATGGATGTCCTAAGCCCGAGCTGATTCCCCGGCCAGCGGCCTTCTCGAAAGGGACCGAGCAATGGATGCGGGCAATCCCGAAAAGAAACAGGTTCGCGTCACAATCTTCAACCAGACCTATACGCTTCGCACCTCCGGTGACGAAGGCGAGACCGAGGCTCTCGCCCACTCCGTCGATGAGCTCATGAACGCCATCGCCAAGCGATCCGGAAACGTCGATTCCACGCGTGTCGCCGTGCTTGCCTGCCTCCATCTTGCCGACCAGCTCAGACACCTCGAGGGCGACTTCGAGTCCCTGCAGGAACGCATCGCGCAAAGAACTCGCGATTTCACTCTCCAATTGGACCGCGCTCTCGATTCCGAGTAGGAAGACCGAACAAACGCGCCTTCGTCGCCCGAGATTCAGAAGATTCGCTCCTGCTGCTTCAGCGTTCCGAATGATCCGATGTTCGCAATCGACAATGACACTCGGAACTGGTTCTCGTTTCGAGTCCCGAAACCAAAACGGCGATATTGGAAGCTGACCCCGCAACAGTCGGTGTTGTAGGTGATCTGCGTCGTCGCGAACTGCATGCGGCTTAGCCGGAAATCGTAGATTGCGCTGAATGCGGTGCTCCAGCCGCGTTTGTTCGGATCGCCGATGGCAACCAACCCACGCACCTGGTTGGCCGGCGGCGTCAGCTCCGGCGTGCTGTCGACCCGATTGTGCCCAAGCGACACGAAATAGCGATTTAAGCGGGCATCGGCGGTGATGCCCTGATTGGTAAAGCCGTTCCGGAGCGGGTCATAGTCAGTTCGCCAGGAGAGCCCCCATCCGGGCTTCGGACTTAGCCTGAGGTGAGAGACCACCGGCGAGTAGTCGCGTGGACCGTCGAGAAAAGTGTAGCCGGTTAGCCGCAGCGAACTCAGCAGCACATTGCGATTGCCCTCAATTACGGCGCCTCCGAAGTCCGGGTCGAAATACCGCGCCTGCCAAAGCTCCCACGTCAGCGCCTCGTGTGTGGCGCCTCCGCGTTTGACATACAGACGGTTCGTGAGAGAGTAGTCCAGTTCGCTGGTGTTCGACAACAGCTCCGTCTCGTCGAACAGAATGATGCGGCTGAAGTCTTGCACGCCGCCCACGTACTGGTATCCGGTCCGCGTTTCAATCACATGCTTCACTTTGTCGCCGAGCCAGCCGGGCCCGTTGTACACTCGCGCGAGCGATGGCAGTTGGACGTTTACATCGAATTTCCCCGTCCGGCGAACCAGATTCTCTCCCGTGATTTGACCTTCCTTCCAGCTCGATCCCCACTGTGTGACTCGGACCGACGCCGAGGGCGTGATGTGGATGTCCTTGAGCCGGATTGCTGTCGTAATCCGCGGCGCCAGGTCCACACGGTTGACGAAACGCCGCGTTTGGAATAGTGGCTGGTTGCGCCGCAGGAAACCAAACGAGGAATCGAACGACACCCACACCGGCAGGCCTTTCCGGGTGACTTCGCTGTCGCGAATGTTGAAGTCCGCCTGTGGCAGCCGCCGGATCGCGATCTTGTCATCCTCGAGAGCGCTATTGAAGTTCTCGCTGCGGCGGAAGACGAAGTTCAGTCCGTACCGCGACCAGTTGCGGGTCGCATAGGCCACCGAGTGGACCTCGGAGAAGACCGCTTCATTGAAGGATTCGGTGAACTCCTGGCGGAAGCGAAAAGAGCTGAGGTAGTTGAAATTCCAGCGCGACTGAAAGCCATGGCCCAGTTCGGCCTTGCCGGTGACCGATACCAGAAAGCCGCTCGCCTCGATGCGCCCGCCGCCCTGCAATGCTTTGCCGCGGTCGGAGACACCGTAGAAGTAGGCGTCGATCTCGGATCGCTGCGACGGCTTGCCCCGCGCATTGACGTGATGGGCGAAGCCTCGCTGGCTGAAGTACTGAACCCGATAAGCCGTGTCATAGCTGCGGTTGATCGCCCAGTAGTAGCCAAGGCCCACCATCTGTCCCCGCCGCGAGCTGTTGCCTGCGTTGGGCGTCAGGAAGCCGCTCCGGCGCGGCCTCTCTTCGAGTGACTTGTAAAAGACCGGAGCATACAGCAGTGGAATCCCCTGCAATCGGAACGTCGAACGATATGCCTTGGCGTGCTTGGTGGGGACAATCTCGAACTTCGAGCCCCGTAGCGTCCAGGCCGGTTTGGGCAGCCGGCAGTTGGTGAGGAAACCATCGTGAAGTATGTAACGATCCTTGATACGCTCGGCCCACTCCCCCTGAAAAATGAACGGATTCTCGGTGGTGAGCAGGCGGGGGCGCGCTTTTGCGGCGTTCGGGATAGCCCCGCGGACATCGTAAAACTTCCCTGTTTCCTCCACGACGTTGTACTCGACCCGGTCCGCTTCTATCGTCTCGCCGCTGACGAAGTTCCGATAGCGAACTTTCCCGACGGCGACGGCTTCCCCTGACTTCTCGTTGTATTCCATATAGTCGGCCCGCAACAGGACTTCGGCCGTTTCGAGCTCGGCGGCGCCCCGTAGCTTGTAGACCTCCCCCACCACCTCCTGGCGCTCGAGAGCCCGGACGATCACCTCGTTCGGTCCCGGAATATTGATCCGGGGAATCGGAACCGCGGAGACCGCTGTCGGCCGTTGCCCTCCCGACGCTGCGAAAGGTAGGGAGAGCCAAAGCAGGGTCGTAGACAAGGCAATTAATTGCAGAATCTTAGGAGATATTTGATGACAAGTTTCTCGAAGTATGGTAAAGAAGTAATGCAGGGATAGGCAGGTCGTCGTTGCCGGGCTACTCAAGCGACCATAACTAGCACGGTTGCCGAGGTGGCCGCAACGAAACCGTGCCAGCCAGAGTGCTTCATCGAATGGGTTTGTCGCGGAATGTGGTTCGGGGACTTCGTTTGAGGATAGGCTCGAAATGAATTGCACCTACTGTGGCACACAGAACAACGACGAGGAACATCGTTGCCACCGTTGCGGTCGACGGCTACCGCTGGACTCCGTTTTTCATCATCCACACGGCGGCGCGGCTCAACAACTGGCAAAGCGCCAGGTGGTTGACCGAGAGACAGTAGTCACGGC
>CAYLSS010000049.1:0-4148 GCA_964385765.1 uncultured Solibacteraceae bacterium | reverse complement strand
CGAGCGGCGGCGAGGTCGAGCGGGTGGTCGCCACGGCCCTGGCGGAGGAGCCGCAAACCCCGCCGCGACAAAGGACGCTCTTCCCCGAGCCGGTTCTGCATTTCGAGGACTTCCGGCCCCCATCCGAACGACCTGTTCGGGCCCGGAAACAAGTCAGCCGGCGGCGTTCTCGCAAGTACGAGCGGCTCGAGCAAGCCGGCCAGCAGCGGCTCGAGCTCGACTCACCGGTTCCCCCGCAGCCTTTGCAGAATAAGAGCGGCGTGCAATCGGCGCGCTATTGTGACGCTCCCGTGGCGTCCCTTGTTCACCGCATGATGGCGGGGGTGCTCGACTTCGGCATGGTCGCCGCAGCGGCGGGCGCCTTTTTTGGAGCAACTTACGCAATCACTGGGCCCACTCTGGTTGCCGAGATACCGCTGCCGGTGCTCGCCGGTGTCGTAGCCGGACTTCTGAGCCTCTACAAGCTACTCTGGTTTGTCGCCGGAGGGGACTCGCCCGGCATGAGGTGGTGCCGGCTTCGTCTGCTGAGCTTCACCGGCCAGCCACCGACACAAAGACAACGTGCATTCCGGTTTCTGGGAACCTTGCTCAGTCTCGCCGCGGGTGGTTTAGGCCTCTTCTGGGCCGTTGGCGACGAGGAAAAGCTGGCCTGGAATGACCACATCTCCAAGACGTTCCCCTCGCCAAAGGATCTGCGGCCTCTGTGAGGCAGGCCTCACGTTAGCGACTCTCTCTTCTCGGGGGTGTCAACTCGACGTCAATCGTCAGGATGACCTCATCGCCGACCGTCACGCCACCGGCTTCGATCATGCGATTCCACGTCATTCCAAAATCCTTGCGGTTGATGGTCGTCGTGGCGGTGGCTCCCGTGCGTGGTCCGCGCCCGGTGTCGACAGGAGGAACCGGACCATCGAGATCGAAAGTCACTTCCCTCGTAACCCCGCGAATAGTCAGGTTCCCGATCAGTTTCAACCGGTCGCCTGACTGCTCGACCCTGGTTGATTTAAACGTCATGGTCGGATACTTGGCCGCGTCGAAGAAATCGGGGCTCCGTATATGGTCGTCTCGCTTGGCGTTCCGCGTGTCGACGGAGGAAACATCGACTTCGGCCTGTACCTTGGCGGCGGTCGGGTTGGCAGGATCATAGTCAACAGTGCCCGTCATCTTTCCGAAATGCCCGCGGACGGTCGAGACCGTCATGTGTTTGACGGCGAATTGCGCCGCCGAATGGTTCGGGTCGATGCGCCATTCGGCCGCCGTGAGGGCCGGAGCGAGCAGCACGACCAAAGCTACATAGGTAATTGAGTGTCCCAGTTTTCGCATCATGATTCTTGAATGGCGAATCTCGGGCCCTGGATGTTTCGCCCACGCGAGAAGATTCTTTAGGGGAACGGGCGCCAGCGTTCAAGAAAAACCTAACGAATAACAAGGTTTAGCTTCCGGGACGAACTTCGGTTAGAGTCGGCGGGCTCCCTGTGTCCCGCTCAAGGTAATCTCGATCTCGCTGGAACGTCCGTCGCGGAAGATCTTCAGTTTGACTGTGTCACCCGGTCGGCGGCGGCGCAGATAGCGGGTCAGGGAGTCGCGCTGGTTCATGGGGCGGCCGTCGATCTCCATGATGAGATCGCCGCCCACGCCGATTTCGTAGTTGTAGACTTCGGCCCAGCGCCGGGCGCCGCGGAGTCCGGCCTCGTAGGCCGGCGTGCCCCGATAGACCTGGTAAATCAGGAAACCGCCTTCGCGCGGCAGCCCGATCGCTTCGGCCAAGTCGCCCCGGATCGGCACTCCGCTCACACCGAGCACCGGACGTCCGAACTGCCGGCCAGCACGGTAGTCATCGAGCATCCGCTTGGCCACGTTGATGGGCATGGCGAATCCGATGCCGATGTTGCCGCCCGGCCCATAAATCGCCGTATTGACGCCGATGACATTGCCCTGGGAATCGAGCAGCGGTCCGCCCGAGTTGCCCGGATTGATGGCCGCGTCAGTCTGAATCATGTCTTCGAGCTCATTGCCGTTCTCATCAGCGATGGTGCGGCCGATCGAGCTGACAACTCCCGTCGTCAGCGTTCCCTCCAGACCGAACGGATTCCCGATGGCGAGCACCTTCTGGCCTACCTGAATCGAGTCGGAATCGCCCAGACGGAGATTCGGCACCTCTTCCTCTTCCGGCTCGATCTTGATGAGTGCGAGATCATTGACGGGATCCTTGGCAAGGACCTTGGCCTCATACTGGGAGTGGTCCGCAAGAGTGACGACCACCTTGGCCGCCTCGCCGCTGATGACGTGGTTGTTGGTGATGATCTCACCGTCCCCGTTCACAATGAAGCCGGATCCAGAATTCCGGCTGGGATAGATCTCCAGAAACCACCCACGCTGATAGACCGTGCTGGTAATGTTGACCGTCGCATCGCGGGCGAGCTTGTAAATATCGATGTTGTTCTGCTCGTCAGGGCTCAAACCGGCTGAGTGGGCCACGTCGGGGCCGGACCACAATCGGGGCTCCTCCCCCTGCGCCGTGCCGCTGCGATGGCCCCAGGGCCAGTCGAAGAGGTCTCCCGAGGTCACGTATACGAACATTCCGACGAGGATCGCCGCGATCAGCAGTATTCGCACTCTCATGACACGATGCTCCGCAATGAATGATAAACCGATTTCACCTGTTCGACCGTTTTTTCCTTGCTACCGGACGTATCGATCGCATAATGCGCCACCTCGAGCTTTTTCGCCAGCGGAAGCTGTCGCTCCAGGCGAGCCCGCACCTGCTCGATGGTGGCGCCATCTCGCCGCAGCGCCCGCTCCATCTGCAGTTCTTCACTGCAATAGGTGACGATCAGCCGGTCGAAGCGTTTGTGGCTGCCGGTTTCCACCAGAATAGCGGCCTCCACGACCGCGATCCCATTTGGTTCGCGCCGGGCGAACTGAGCGACAAACTGTTCTTCCAAGGCGTAGACTGGCGGATGGACCAGGCGATTCAAACGCTCGAGACGCTCCGCCCGGCCGAACACCTCCGCCGCCAGCTTCGCCCGGTCGATCATACCATCTTCTTTCAGGATACCCCTCCCGAACTCTTCGATCACCCCTTCGTAGGCCGCCCCGCCGGGTTCCAGAACCTGGTGACCCAGAAGATCGGCCTGAATCCACAGGCACCCAAGACCCTGAAGCGTCTTTCCAACGAAGCTCTTGCCGGTCGCCAGCCCGCCCGTCAGTCCGACCCGCAGCAATCGATCACCCACCTAACCTCCGCTCGGCGGAACGGATGGTGTTTACCATCAGCATGGCCACCGTCAGGAGTCCGACACCGCCCGGAACCGGCGTGTAGGCTCCCGACAGTTCCGCCATGTGGCGCGGATGAACGTCGCCTACCAGGACGCTGCCCTGTTTTTCGTAGGCGGCCAGCTTCTTGGCGTTGTCGCTGAAGTAATCCTCAACCGCTTTCTTCTCTGTCAGCCGGTTGATGCCGACGTCGATCACGGTCGCGCCCGGCTTGATGAAATCGCCGGTGACGTAGGCCGGACGGCCGATCGCGGCCACCAGGATGTCGGCTTCACGAGCGATAGCCGGGAGATCGGGCGTGCGCGAGTGGCAGATTGTGACCGTCGCGTGCTCGTGCATCAGCAGCATCGCGATGGGCTTTCCGACAATATCGCTACGGCCGACGACAACGGCGCGCTCCCCCTTAATCGGGATCTCATAGCGGTGCAGGAGTTCCATGATCCCCGCCGGCGTGCAGGCCCGCGGACCCGGGCGTCCGGTCATCAAGTTGCCCATGTTCAATGGATGAAAGCCGTCAACGTCCTTCGCCGGATCCACCGCTAGCAGTATCTGCTGCGTATCCACCTGCTCCGGGAGTGGCATCTGCACCAGGATGCCGTCGATGTCGTCACGGGCGTTCAACTCGCCGACCAGGGCGAGAATCTCTTCGGTCGTCGCACTCCCCGGCGGCGTGTACTGTTCGCTGTGGATCCCCAGTTCCCCGCATGACTTCACTTTGTTGCGCACGTAGATCTCCGAGGCGGGGTTTTCGCCGACCAGCACCACGGCCAGGCCGGGCGCCCGGCTCTTCCCCTTCAGCCGTTCGACCCGGGGCCTCAATTCCTTTATCAACTAGTCGCGGACTGGAGCGCCGCTCATCACCTTTGGCATGG
>CAYLSS010000048.1:0-10895 GCA_964385765.1 uncultured Solibacteraceae bacterium | reverse complement strand
CTGGCGGGCCATCAATGCGAGTGGTTCCCCGGTCCCGTTCAGCGGCAGCAGCTCTCGCACCCACCCCGATACTGTCGCCGGAGGAAGCACCTGATTTGCCGGACCATAGAACAACTCACGCGCTCCGATCCGCGAAAGACACCACAATTCGCTTTCCGAATAGTCGTCTTCCTTTATCCTTCCGACCAGCGTGTCGCCCAAGTTGATCTTGGTCTGGATCGGCAGCAACTCCAGGCTGGCCGCCATCCGCCACATTTCGCGGAGCAGGCTCTTATTGATCCGCTGGCGTTTGCCGCGTCGCGGCACCAGCAAGCCGGAGACGCGCTGGAACAGGTCGACCTGCTGATTGCGATTCAAGCCACCGGCCAAGCGCCCCCAAAAGATCCACCATTCGATTGCATTCTGCGCTCGGTTGGGAAACTGCAAGCCGGCGGCATGGATTCGACGAGCCTGTTCGATCCTCCACTCGTCAGCCGGATGGCCGAAGCCGGGGCGCAGGCAAAAGCCGCACAGATTGAGCCAGCGCGCTTCCCACGCGGCGTTGATTTGCCTGCCCTCGGACCGCTCGAGCAACACGTCAGCCAATCTTCGTATCACCGCGAGCGGCCATGAGAGACGTCCCAGGCCCATTGCTTGCTCGAGTTTGCCCGGAAGTTCCTCAGGCTGAAAGGGCGGCTCGCTTCGAGGATCGAAAGCCGAGTGCAACAGAGCAACTGCTTGATCGAGTGCCTCCTCATTGACCACCGTCGCGGGACGAACCGGCGACCGTGTTTCTTCGGCCGTCGGCTTGCGCGTTTGGAATTGCAGCTTCCATCGGTGCTCGCTGACCTTCGATTCGCACCAGATCTCGAGAGTCCCCACCTCGGTCAGCCGCGCCACAAGCTTCACGGGAATCAGCCGGTCATCGCGGCCTTTGCCGAATCGCATCACCGCGTGGAGCGGCGCATGGCGGTGGATGTCGGCATCCAACTGCTCCCTGGAGAACTCGACCACTTGGCCCTGACTGTCCCCCAGTCGCGTCAAGGAACTGTAGAGCGGGAAAGATACCGGCCGATTCGCCACAAGCTGGAGATCGTCGCGTTCCAACTCCAGGTCGAGCCCGTTTTCCGTGCCCCGCGGAACCAGGCAGACCGCCTGTATTTTGTCCGTGGCCGTTTCCGGTCCCGAGGCTCCGATATAGTATGTTCGGGGAAGCCCGCCGTGCACCAGCAGGCCCGCGCCAGTTGCGCGCACGTAGCTATAGTAGGCTGCCCCTGTTGCGACCGCCAGGTCCAGGTCAGTACTCTCGAGCAGCAGTGGCCGGCGGCCGTACCAGGTCGCGACCACCTCCCCCAATCGCTCGCGGTGGATCGCGGGGTTGAAGAAACCGCCATTGAACAGGATGGCATCGGGACCCTGGCTGATCTGCTCCGCCGATCCGGTCAGGAAAGCCGCCAGGTGACGGGTGATCGCCGGGTCGGACACATAGGGCAGGCCGAGTTCGCGAAAGAGGCTCCTCTTCTCTTCCTTCGGCTTGTCATTCAGCCCGCAGACGGGAAGAAATCCTTCAAAACTTAGCTCGATCACTTCTTCCCGCAGAATCTCGCTCTTCATCGCGCCGCCGACGAGCGAAGTGCCGCTCCCGAGCACGGTGATCTCGCGCACCCGCGCGCTTGGATCCGAGAGAAGATACTCCTTGGCCTCCGCGCACTGGCGCCGCAATCCGGCGCGTTGGCGCCAGGAAAGCGACTTGCCGAGCTTCGTTTCCACAAGCCAGGCGAGCGTCAGGTCAAGGTTATCACCCCCAAGCAGCAGGTGCCGGCCTACCGCCGTCCGTGTGAACTGGAACCGGTCACCATCACGGCCGACACGGATCAGCGTGAAATCAGAGGTCCCTCCACCTACATCGCAGACCAGTACGATCTGGCCATCGTTGAGGTTCTTCCGCGCCTCCTCCGGATGCCTGGCGATCCAGGCATAAAATGCCGCCGACGGTTCTTCCAGTAAAAGGATTTCCTCCAGGCCGGCCTGCTCGGCGGCGGCCACGGTGAGTTCACGCGCCTCCTCGTCAAACGATGCCGGAACAGTCAGCGCGACCGGCGTCGTGCTGAGCGGTCCGAGGCCCGACTCTTCCCAGGCCCGCCTCAGGTGAGCCAGAAATTCCGCTGACGCTTTCACCGGCGAAATGCTCCGCTGCGAAGCACGCGCATCCCAAGGCAAGATCTTCGCCGTCCGATCGACCTCAGGATTCGAGAGCCAGGATTTCGCCGAACTCACCACCTGCGCCGGTTGCAGTGCTCCCCGCTCGCGGGCATGAACGCCGGCAAACGGCTGATCGCCAAGGAACAAGAATGAAGGCAGATTCCGGCGCGTCTCGATGACGCCTTCACCGACATACTGAGGGATATCAAGAAGATGAATGGGGGGGAATTCGGATTCCTCCGCCTCTGACGCATCGACGTAGGCCAAAGCTGAGTTCGTTGTGCCCAGATCAATACCGGCCATCATTGCTCTACTCGCTCGCGCACGTTGAATTCAAGCTTCCAGCGCCTGCCATCGCGAGACACGCACCACAACTGCAACTGTCCGGTCTCCGTAATCACCGTCTCCAGAGTCACGATGATGAGCTCGCCGCGGTCGCCTTCCGACGGCAGCATGACCTCCATCGGCGCAAGCTCCTCGAGCTCTTCGCCCGGCTCCTCGAGCAGGAATCCGGCTGGATCCTCTTTGCGCACGATGGACTGGAAGAATCGAAACTCCGCCGCCTCTCCGACATACAGGCCAAATTCCTGACGTCCGATTTCCACCGACGTGCCTTCCTCCATGCCGAACGGCGCTACGGTCAGCGCTTTCATGGGTGCGGGCATTCCCGGCACCGCGGGCATCGCGCTTTCGATGCCCACATAGTAGGTGCGTGCAATTCCTCCCCGTATGCGAACCCCTCGTCCCCGGCGCGCCAGACCGTAGTAAGCCGCGCCGCGCGAGACGGCGTGCATCAGATCCTCTCCCTCCAGCGAAACCACCGGGTCGAACCCGTCCTTTTCGAGCCAACCATTCAGCGCAGCCATCAACCGTTCCCGGATTGCTCGCGCACGGAATACTCCGCCGTTGAACAGGACGTGTGTCGGGGCCGCCAGCCCGCTCGGGCTCTGTCGAATCTCACTGTGGCTGCCGATTGTGGCCTGGCGCAGAAACTGTGCCAAATGCCGGGTCACCGCCGGATCACTTGCATACGGTAGTCCAACCTCCTGAAGCCCTACCCGTCGTTGCCGCTGCGGGGTCTCATCGCTCGCCACGCTCGGGAGAAAGCCGTCTAGCAGTATGCGTTCGACATCGGTGCGCTTCAGCTTAGCTTTGATGGCGCCGCCGACCACGCCCGTGCCTTTGCCCAGGATGGTTACGGGCTGCTCGGTGGCCGCTGCTCCATCCTCAATCAGCTTCTCCTTGGCGGCCCGGCAATTCTGCCACAGGGCATGAAGTTGAAGCGTGTCGATACGCTGACCTTTCTTTGCCAGTTCCTGTTCGACGAACCGGGCTAGTGCGAGGTCCATGTTGTCCCCGCCGAGCAGAATGTGCTCGCCGACCGCCACCCGCTCCAATTCGAGTGTTCCATCGCGTTCCGTGACCGCAATCAGGCTGAAGTCGGTGGTGCCGCCTCCAATATCGACGACCAGAATAAGATCACCAACCCCGATCCTTTCGCGCCAGTCCGGATGGAGTTCCAGCCACGCGTAAAAGGCGGCTTGCGGTTCCTCGAGCGCGAGCACGTCGCGATACCCCGCCTCTTCCGCCGCACGGAGCGTCAGCTCCCGGGCCACCGCGTCGAAAGATGCCGGTACGGTGACCAGGACTTCCTGCTCGTCGAACGGGGCGTCCGGATGACTGCTGTTCCAAGCCGCCTTGAGGTGTTCCAGGTACTGCCGCGAGACCTCCACCGGAGACAGCCGCTCCAATCCTTCCGGAGCGTTCGACGGCAGCAGCGCCGCCGTACGATCCACTCCGGCATGGCAGAGCCACGACTTTGCCGACACCGCCAGCCGACGCGGCACTTCAATCCCACGCCTTTTCGCCAGCTCGCCGGTCACTCGTCGCGGGTCGCCTCCCCACGGCAGTGCGAGCGCCCCCTCCGGAAAATCCGACTCCGCCGCCAGGTACAGGCTTGAAGGCAGAAGGGGTTGTTCGCGCACCTCCCCAGGATTCACTAGTTGAGGAATCGCCAACTGCCGGACCGGGGCAGAGTCGGTTCCGTCGGTCACCTCGGCAAATGCGAGGCTGCAGTTGGTTGTTCCGAGATCGATGCCAATGGTGTAGTGGTTTTTCAAGGTAGTCAAGAATAGGTAGTCAGAAAACGGATGCCGGCTAATCCAGCTCAATCTCCGCGGGCGCAACGATTGACAGATCCTGGCGGGCATCTACCGCTGGCAGTTGCACATTCGAAGCGCGCCAGCCCCGGTGCCGCAAGACACCGCCTTCAGGAGCCCCATGCGCCGGAACATTCCCCAGAAACTTAACCGTCGCCGGGTCAGCGGTCTCGGGATTCACGGTGGTGAAACTGCCCTCGACGCCATCGATCACCGGCTCGAGCGGCAGGTACCGCAGCAGTGCTTTCCGGCACTGTTCATGGAGGCTGCGAACCGCCGCTCCAACCTGCTCATCCGAGTAACCTGCGATATCTTCCATCAGAAAGTCGATAAGGCGGGCGTCTCGCTGCAGGATCGTGAGCATCTGAAGCGCACCCGCCGTGGCGGAAACTGTCGGCGCCGGCGCCGGCTCCCCTCGAACTTCATCCGGTTCTTCCCGGCCGAACAGGATGGCAAAGAAACTGCGAAAGGCGCGAATCAAACGTTGCAAGTAAGAGCACTCCTTCCACCAAGATAGCAGCCCTGCCGGCGAAATCAGGTTGGCCCGGGTTCTAGCTTGCTGTCCGGTCGGAGTGCGGCCGCCCGGCCGGCGGGCGCTCGCGTAAAATTAGGTTTATGGGGAAGATCGCATGCCGTGAGGATCTGGTCAAGCTGCGCCGGCAGTGGAAAGCCGAAAGCAAGACCGTCGTCTTCACGAATGGCTGTTATGACATCATCCATCCCGGCCACGTTCGTCTCCTGGAGCAGGCTCGTTCACTCGGCGACGTGCTGATCCTCGCGCTGAATACCGACGCCAGCGTCCAGCGGCTCAAGGGGCCCAGCCGGCCGCTGATTCCCGAGCAGGATCGGGCGACGCTCGCCGCCGAGCTCGAGGCCGTCGACGTGGTCACCTTCTTCGACGAAGACACGCCGGTCGAGCTCATCCAGGCCGTACTGCCGGACATCCTGGTCAAAGGCGCCGACTGGTCGCACTGGATCGCCGGCCGGGAAGAGGTCGAGGCGGCCGGCGGCAAGGTGATGGCGCTGCCCCTCGAACCGGGCTACTCGACTACCGGCATCGTCGAGGAAGTCCTCACTCGCTGATTTTGATACACCCAGCCATCCGCGAACTGTTCCATGAACTCGGGCGCCAGCCCGAATTCCAGAGGCTCTCGCGCCTGCTGCACTCGGAAAAATCCGCGGAACTGACAAAACCCCTCTCGCTCTCCGGTCTGACGACCACAGCCAAGGCCATGTACCTGGCGCTCCTTTGGCAGGCCGCCGAGCGACCGCTCCTCGTCATCGTCGATGGGAACAAGCAGGCCGAGGAGATTACCGAACCGCTCGGGACATTCTTCGGAATGCTCATGGGGGAGTCGCCGGTCTCCCTCCCGCAGATGGTCCCCGCCCTCGACGTCCTGGCCACCCAATCGATTTCGCCCCATCCCGAGGTGAGCGAGCAGCGCGTGATCGGTCTGTGGCGTCTGGCGGCCGGCGGAGCGCCTATCACTGTGACGCCGGTCGCTTCAGCCCTGCTCAAGACCGAAAGGCCGGACTTTTATCGACAGCTTGCGCTTTCGCTGGAAGTCGAAGAGGACCTGCCCCTTGAGCTGTTTATCGAACACCTCGACAGTGTCGGCTACGAACGGCGTGAACCGGTCGAGATGGTCGGCGAGTACTCCGTTCGCGGTGGCATCATCGACGTATTTCCGGTGGAAGCACACCGGCCGCTGCGGATCGAGTTTTTCGGCGACACGATCGAGTCGATGCGCCGGTTCGATCCGTCCACGCAGCGTTCGGTCAGCAAAGCCACGCACGCCAACATCCTGCCGTTGCGAGAATGGCCGCTCGACCGGAACCTCCTCGTCGATCTCGCCGAGAAGGCCGGGCTGGAACATCCGCCGCCGCCCGGCGAGCCGTTTCCCGGCTGGGAGTTCGTCGTTCCGCTTCTGCGGCCGCGTGGCCACTCGATTACTGACCTCGCAGACAATCCTCTGGTGATCATCGACGAGCCCGAACAGGTCGCCAGCGCCGCCGAGCGCTTGTGGAGGCGGCTGGAGGACGATTCTCGCGCGCCGGTCGCGCCGCCCGAGGCCAACTACTTCCGCTGGGAAGAGTTCAACCGGAAAATCCAGGGCCACCGGCGGATCACATTGCGCGAACTGGCCATTGACCATGCGATCAACGATGTCGCGGACCGCTTCATCGTTCCCTCGCGCCCGTCGATGACCTTCCACGGCAACATGCGGGTGGCCACCGCCGAGACGCGCAACTTGGTGGAGAACGGAAGCCGGGTCGTCTTCTTCGCCCACTCGACCGGCGAGTTGGAGCGGATGGCGGACATCTTTCAGGAGTACTCGGTCCCATTCCAACTCGGTCTCGAACGCTCTGGCGCAACGCCGGACTATCTCGCCGAGCGCGCCTACATGGCCGGGTCGGTGGCCAGCACGTACCTGCTGCGCGGCCATGTCCGGCGGGGCGTCATTCTCCCGGACAGCCGGCTGGCGGTGGTGGGGAGCGAAGACCTCTTCGACACGTCGGAGCTGGTCGCGAGGCCGGCCGGGCCCCAGAGCAGCATGGGCGCCTTTGCCGCCGACATAGCGGATCTGAAACCGGGCGACTATGTCGTCCATACGACGCACGGCGTCGGTAAGTTCGCCGGCGTCCGGGAAATCCAGAGCGGCGAGAATGCGGGCGACTTCATGCTGCTCGAGTATGCCGGGGAGGCGAAGCTTTACGTCCCGCTTACGCGGCTCGACCTGGTGCAGAAATATCGGACCGCCGGCGACGCCAGACCCTCGCTCGACCGGCTGGGCGGCGCGACCTGGCAGCGCACAAAGAGCCGCGTCAAGGCCAAGATGCGCGACATGGCCGACGAGCTGCTCAAGCTCTACGCCGAACGCCGCATGGCCGAGGGGCACAGCTTCTCGGAGGACAGTAACTGGCAGCGCGAATTCGACGATTCCTTCGAATTTACCGAGACCAAGGATCAGATCCAGTCAATCAAGGACATCAAGGCCGACATGGAACGGCCCCAGCCAATGGACCGCCTGCTGTGCGGCGATGTCGGTTATGGGAAAACCGAGGTCGCCATGCGGGCTACCTTCAAAGCGCTCGGCGACGGGAAGCAGGTCGCGCTTCTCGCTCCCACCACCGTCTTGGCCTTCCAGCACTTCGAGACATTCCGCAGCCGGTTCGCTCCCTTCCCGGTACGGATCGACATGGTCAGCCGCTTCCGAAAGCCGAAGCAACTGAAGGCGACCCTGGCCGATGTCGCCGACGGCAAAGTGGACGTGCTCATCGGCACCCACCGCCTGCTCTCCAAGGATGTCGAGTTCCGCGACCTTGGCCTGCTGATCATTGATGAGGAACAACGCTTCGGTGTGCGCCACAAGGAGCGCATCAAGCAGATGCGGAAGAACGTCGACGTTCTGACCATGACGGCTACGCCGATCCCGCGTACCCTCCACATGTCGCTGCTCGGCCTTCGCGATCTCTCGGTCATTGAAACGCCCCCCAAGGACCGGCTCGCCGTGCAGACCACGGTCGCGCATTTCAATCTCGACCTCATCAAGACCGCCATCGAACAGGAACTTGCGCGCGGAGGCCAGGTCTACTTCATTCACAACCGGGTGGATACCATATGGGCGCGAGCGGCCAGCATTCAGGAGTTGCTGCCCGATGTCCGCATTGGGGTGGGCCATGGTCAGATCGGTGAGGCGGCGCTCGAGAAGGTGGTGCTCGGCTTCATGCGCCACGAATTCGACGTGCTTGTCTCGACGACAATTGTCGAAAACGGCCTGGATATCCCGCTGGCCAATACGATCATCATCGAAAATGCCGAGCGCTACGGCCTGTCGGAACTCTACCAGTTGCGCGGGCGCGTGGGACGGTCGAACCGCCGCGCCTACGCCTACTTGCTGGTGCCCGAGGACACCGAGCTCAGCGAGGTCGCTCGAAAACGGCTCGCCGCCCTTCGCGAATTCAGTGACTTGGGCGCCGGCTTCAAGATCGCGGCGCTCGACCTCGAACTGCGCGGCGCCGGCAATCTCCTCGGCGGCGAGCAGCATGGCCACATTAACATGGTCGGCTTCGATACGTATGTAAGAATGCTCGAGCAGACGGTCCAGGAGATGAAGGGCGAGGAGGTGCTGCCCGAGGTTCATGCCACCATCAACCTTGGTCTCGACATCCGGATCCCGGCCGAATACATCGGCGACGAGCATCAACGGCTGCGGACCTACAAACGGATCGCCGACGCGCAAGACGGCGACGAAGCGGACCGGATCCTGGAGGAATTGGAGGATCGCTACGGACAACTGCCCGAGGCCGTCCGCAACCTCAGCCGCTTCTCTATATTGAAAACACTGGCTGAGAAGGCTGCCGTTCAGTCGGTCGACCGCCGCCAGGGGGTGGCGAACATCAAATTCCATCCCGACTCCCGGGTTGATCCCGAACGCCTCATGAATCTGGTACGCTCAGTCGACGGGGCACAGTTCTCGCCTGCGGGCGTCCTCCGGCTTCCGCTTGACGGAACGCCGGATCCCTCCAGGTTGCTTGGAACCCTCGAGTCCTATCTGCGTCAGCTAGTAAAGGAAGCTTGACGCGAAATCGCAAAGCATATCGGATTTGTCACATAATGGATGCTATGAAGGGTTGGACAATACTCGCAGCGCTACTTCTGCTGGCGATTCCCGGTAGTACAGCTAACACAGAGCAGCCGGAAGCCGAGATCCTGGACGAGATTATTGCCAAGGTCAACGGCAAAATCATCACCAAGTCGGACTTGCAGCGGACCCGTGAGAGTATGATCGCCGAACTGCAGCGGCGCGAGATGCCCGAAGCGCAGATCGAAGAACTGGTGGCGGAGCGCTCGAAGCACTTCCTGCGCGATCGGATCGACCACTTGCTGCTGGTCCGGCGGGCTGAAGAACTCAACATCAGTGTCGATTCCGAGGTCAGCAAATACTTCGCGAACCTCATGCTGCAGATGAAGGTGGCCACCCAGGAAAAGTTCGCGCAGCTTGTTTTGGAACAGACCGGCGTTCCCTTCGAGGACTATAAGAAAGAAGTCGCCGAAGGCATGCTCACACAACGGGTGCTCGGTCAGGAAGTCGGCAGCAAGATTGTGATCCCGAAGGAAGAAGTCGCCGAGTACTACGAAAACCACAAAGAGGAGTTCCGCCGCGACGAGCGCGTCTTCCTTCAGGAGATCCTGATCTCGACCGAGGGTCTGGAGGGCGATGAACTGGCAAAAGCCAAAGAAGAGGCTGAACAACTGGTTGCCCGGGCGCGGCGCGGAGAGAGATTCGAAGAACTCGCTCGCGAGTACTCGGACGCGGTCACGGCCGACAACGGCGGCGATCTCGGGGGCTGGAAAAAAGGCGATCTCAAGAAAGAGATCGAGGATATGATCTGGGATAAGGAACGCAACCACGTCACCGACATCATCGAGACCGCTGGCGGATTCCTGATCTTGAAGGTTGTCGAGCACCACGAAGCCGGTATCGCTCACCTCGAAGAGGTGGAGCAGGAGATCATGGGCCGCCTGTACGAACCAAGATTTCAACCCAAAATTCGCGAGTATCTGACCGAATTGCGGCAGCAGGCCTACCTCGAAATCAAGGAAGGCTACCTCGATACCGCCGCGGCGCCCGGCAAGGACACCGCTTGGACCGACCCGGCTGAGCTGGTTCCAGAGACTGTCACCAGAGAGGAAGTTGTCAGCAAGCGGCGCCGCAAGAAATTCCTCTTCATTCCGATTCCCGGAACAAAACCTGACCCGAACAGCAGTTCGAAATAGACTGGTTGAATGCGTAAGGCCTTCGTCCGCGACCTTCGTCCGAACCAGGACGTAACTACGACCTTTCTCGTTCAAAGTAAGGAAATCCGGCAAAAGAAGTCGGGAGACCCGTTCCTCTCCATGGTCCTGGTCGATCGTTCCGGAGAGATCGACGCCAAGATGTGGGACAACGTGGCCGAGGTGATGAACACCTTCGACCGCGATGACTTCATTCAGGCCAAGGGCCGGGTCCAGATCTTTCAGAATCGCCTGCAGTTTACCATTCACCGGCTGCAGCGCTGCGATGAGGCCGACCTCGACCTCGCGGAATTCTTCCCGGCCTCAGATCGCGATCCCAACGAGATGTTCGCCGAACTCCAGCAGATCATCGGGGAAATCGGCGACGAGCACATCCGGGCATTACTCGAGGCGATGATGTCGGATCCCGAGATCGCCGAACGATATCGCCGGGCGCCCGCTGCGAAATCGGTGCATCATGCTTATCTCGGGGGATTGCTCGAGCACGTTTTGTCGCTGTGCAACTTGTCCCGCGCCACCGCCCGCCAGTATCCCTTCATTGACCTGGATCTCCTGCTGTGCGGCGCGATCCTGCACGATATCGGGAAGATCCACGAACTAAGCTACGATCGCGGCTTTGGCTACTCCGACGATGGTCAACTACTGGGCCATATCATGATCGGGATTCGCATGATCGACGAAAAGCTCCGCGGTCTGCCTGCCTTCCCGCCACGGCTGCGCACTCTCATCGAGCACATGGTGCTGAGTCACCACGG
>CAYLSS010000047.1:0-11392 GCA_964385765.1 uncultured Solibacteraceae bacterium | reverse complement strand
ATGGCCAAGGCCAGGAAACAAGCTCGTAATCTCAGCGGCGCCGGGCTTTTCGTTGTCGACACGGCGACCACCGAGCGGGACAGCCCATCCGGCCCCAACTCATGCTCGATGAACTCGCGCACCTCGCGGTTGCGCTCGCCAATGAGCGCTATCACGTTCACGTCGGCACGGCTGTGCTTGGCCATCGAGCCCAGCAATGTGCTCTTGCCGACCCCGCTGCCCCCAAAGATCCCGATTCTCTGCCCTTTCCCACATGGCAGCAGACTGTCGATCGCGCGTATCCCGGTGACGAGCGCTTCGCTGATGGGAACTCGCTCCAGCGGACCCGGCGGCGCTTGATACAGGTCATAGCTGTCTTCCCCTCCAATCGGCCCCCCGCCATCGATCGGTTCTCCGAAACCGTCGAGCACGCGCCCCAGGAGATCCGGTCCGACCAGTATCCGCGACTCTTCCTTGCGGGCAAAGACAGGATCTCCTGCCTGCAGACCGCCGGTTTCCTCCAGCGGCATTGACAAAACCCTGCCCTCCCGGAAGCCCACCACCTGGGTGCGGATCACCCTCCCGCTGGAAGTCCGGATCTCGCAGAAGTCACCAATCGCCACAGCCGGCCCGCAGGACTCCACCAGCAGACCAACGATTTCCGACACCGTCCCGGTCCAGCACATCGGATCACGTTGTTCCAGGTGATCCAGGAAACGGCCAAGTTGGAATCCGGTCTCGCTCATGAGGACCTCTGCCGGACCAGATCAGTGAAGCCCCGCTCGATCTCAGCAAGCTGCGTCTCCACCGAGGCGTCGAGGTTTCCGCGCTTTGTCTCCACAACGAGCGCTGACCGCTCGAGGCCGTGATCGGCGACGACCTCCACCCGCGGCGGCATCCCGCGCGCCTGGAGCGCTTGTCGGATCAGGTCGGCATCCTTTGGGTGAACCCGGATCTGCATGATCTCACGGCTATTGAGCTTCTCGAGCGCGGCCTTGGCAATGCCAAGAATCGCCTCCGGGTCCGCTGTCAACTCGCGGCGCAGTACCCGCCGGGCTATCGCCACGGCCAGCTTCACCAGGTCCTCTTCCGCCTCGCGACGCAATCGGGGACGAATTCCCGCAAGTTCAGCGATCTGGGCGGCCATCCGGGCGGCTGCCTCCTGCAGCGGAGCACCCAGTTCTTTCTCCGCCTCGGCGCGCCCCTGCGCCAGGCCCTGCTGGCGAGCCTGGGACTCCCGAGACGCCATCGAGCTCTCTAACTGCCTGATCTTCGCTTCGAGTCCCGCTACGTCGCCCGCCGAGTTCGAAGCCGCCTCCTGCATCCTTGCCGACGAAGGTGCCATCTCCGGCGCCGAAGCACCACCGACCCGCTTCCATTGGATCGGCGCCACCACGTCAGCCTCTTGATGACTGAGGATCCTACACGACATACTGCTCCCCGACTGTTCCCTTGAGGCTTACGACACCCTCGGCCTCGAGCTGGCGCACGATCGCGATGATCTGTTGTTGAGCAGCCTCCACTTCCTTGATTTTGATCGGCCCGAGCGCATCCATGTCCTCACGCAACATCTCGGCGCCGCGCTGTGACATGCATTGCAGGAAATGTTCCTTGAGCCGGTCGCTCGTGCCCTTCAACGCGACCGTAAGTAGCTTCCGGTCCACTCGGGCGAGAACTTCCTTGATGCCATCAGAACTGAGCAACAGCATGTCCTCGAAGACGAACATCAAGTGACGGATGTTCTCGACCAGGCGAGGATCGGTCTCCTCGATGTCTTCCAGGATCTCCTTGCTCGTCGTGGAGTCAAGCCGGTTCATCATCTCGGACACGGCCTTGAGCCCGCCGTAGGACTCGCGGCTGACCTCGCCCAGAGCCTTCAACTTTTTCCCGATGATGCCGGCGATCTTCGTGATCACCTCCGGCGAGATCTGGTCCAGACTCGCCATCCGCAGCGCCACGTCGGAGCGCAGCTCAGGCGGCAGCGAGAACAACAGGGCCGCAGCTTGCGACGGATTGAGGTGTGACAGGACCAGCGCAATGGTTTGAGGATGCTCGCTGTGAACGAACTTCGCTAACTGCTGTGGATCGGCTTTCTGGAGAGCGTCAAAGCTCGCCGACTCGGCGCCCAGCGTCTTCATCAACCGATCGAGAAGCTTCTGAGCCTGATCGGGACCAAAGGCGTTCAAAAGGATCTTCCGCGCATAGTCCACACCGCCTTTGATGACGTAGTTGTGGGCCAATTGCATCTGGTAGCACTCTTCCAGGATCTTCTCGGCCTGGTCAGGCGCTACAGCCCCCATCGTGGCAACCTCGCGGCTGATAATGTCGATTTCCTCTTCACTCAAATTGCGGAGGATCTCACCGCTGACCTCGGGACCCAACACGACCACCAGGATGGCTGCCTTCCTGAGGCCGCCCACTCGAACTTCGGGGCCAGCGTTGGTGATCATCGGTTACTGCTCCTCGTTCAGCCAGGTCCGGACCAGTTGAGCCATCGCCACCGGATCCTGCTGCGCTTCCTCGCTAAGATGCTTGGTCAGCACCTCCGCTTTCTTGGTCCGGACAGTTGGAATCTTCAGTGACTCCAATGCCTCTTTCTCCAGGCGGGCTTTCATCGCCGTGCTCTCGGCAAGCTGCTTCTCCAACTGAACCTGAACATCGTTGCCCTCGCCGTCAGCCCCTCCCTCCGCGGGTTGAGGAAGAGCCTTCTTCGTCGATACACTCTCAATCCGTCGTTTCCCCCGTTTGCGCAGCAACATGAAACCAAAAACCACGCCCGCAACCAGCAACGCCAGGACAACCCCACCGGCAATCACCAGAATCTTCTTGTCCTTCCCTACAAGCTCTTCCAGCCACGGCGGGAGAAGAATTCCCGAGGGTGGAGGCGGAGGCGTTTCAAGGGGCTGCCAATTCCGTGTCGACTCGAATGGCAGGCTCTCCACGATCAGCCGGTCTCCACGATCGGGCCGCAGGCCGACCGCTCCGCTCACCAACTCCCGGATGGCAAGTAGCTTCTCCTCGGTCGGCGGTGAAACCTGCCGCTCGGCATCGTCGCCTTCCCCTTGCCACCGGACCTCGTGGTCCACCAGCAGCGACACCGATAGCCGTTTGACGTCGCCTTGCGGCAGCAGCACGCGCCGTACCGTGCGGCTGGTTTGATACGCGATGTTCTCGGTGCGGCGCGTATGACCGTTATTCGTGCGCCCGGCGGCCTTGGCCGTCCGCGGAAGGCTCGACGCGGTGCCGGGGATCCCGCCGCTGGAGATGTGAGCTCCGCTAACATCCTCCGAGCGTTGGGATGTCTTCATCACCGAACGCTCGGGATCAAAGTATTCTTCGCTCTGTTCTCCGGAACTGAAGTCACACTCCACGCTGATGCCCGCTCGAAATCCGTCCGCGCCCAGTAGCGGCTCGAGCGTCATCTGGATCTTCCGCAGCAGATCTCGCTCCACACTCTGCCGGTAAGCCAGAAGAGCCTCGGACGGTTCCGGCGTATTCAGCTCCGAATCGGTCCGGGAGCGGTTGAGAAGATTCCCCCGCATGTCCAGCACGGAAACCGCCCCGGGCTCCAGCCCTTCAACCGCACTGGACACCAGGTAACAGATGGCCTGGACATTCTGTTCCGATAGCTTTGCGCCCGGCCGAATCCGTATCATCACACTGCCTTTGGCCGGTCGGCGCGACTCGAGAAAGACTGAGTCCTTGGGAAGCGTAATGTGGACCCTGGCCATCTCGACTTCGGCCAATGCAGTCACGGAGCGCTCGAGTTCTCCTTCAAGCGCCCGGTGGTAGTTCACCTTCTCGGCGAAATCAGTCGCGCCGAAACTGGTCTCGTCAAACAATTCGAAGCCCAGCCGGCCGCTGCGCGGCAGCCCGGCAGCCGCCATGTGAAGACGCACCTCCGCAACCAGCGCGGAAGGAACGAGAATCGAGGTCCCGTTATCCGATAGGCGGTACTCCACACCACGCTCGCGCAGGCGCTCGACCAACTGACCGGCATCTTCCGGAGCAACACCCGCGTAGAGAAGCTCGAAGTCCCTCTCCTTGTTCCACTTCCCCAGCCCGAAGAGGAGCGCGATGACGGCTGCTGCCGCGACAACGAGAGATATCTTCTGCCGCAGCGTCAGACTGTCCAGTAGTTTCTTGAGCTGCTCCATCGCTTCCTACACCACTAGACCGGCATCCTCATGATTTCCTGGTAGGCCTGCACTACCTTATTTCGTGTCTGCAGGAACAGCTCGAAGGCAAGTTCGGAACGCTGGGTCGCCAAAGCCACGTTGTGAATGTCCTCCCGGCGGCCGGCCAGCAGGTCTTCCACCGCGCCTTCAGCATTCTGACGGTACTCCTCCACCCGGGAGACGGCATCGGTCAGCGCCTTCTTGAAGTCTCCCGCCTCTCCGGCGCGCTCCGGCGCCGACGGCATTCTTATGTCCGGGATGCCCGCTGGAATCCCCAGTGATTGGATGGGTGACGGCATGTTTCTTCTCTACCGCAGCAGATCGATCGATCGGTTAATCATTGACTTGATAGCCGACATCGCCGCGACGTTGGCCTGGTAGCCGCGCGAGGCACTGAGCAAGTCGACCATGTCCTCGGCCGGATTCACGTGAGGAAACGCGACGTATCCTTCCTCGTCGGCATCCGGATGACCGGGCTGATAGCGCATGATCGGCTCACGAGTGTCCTCGATCACTTCGTCCACCCGGACTCCGCTCCCCAATCCTCCGACTTCAGCGTGAAACTCCTCGGCAAAGGGCGCCACATTTTCTTCCGGGCTGAACACGACATCCTTGCGTCGGTACGGCCCGCCTTCGGGCGTGCGCGTCGTCTCGGCATTGGCGATGTTTTCGACCAGCAGACCCGCCCGCAGCCTTTGCGCGGACATGCCCGATGCACTCACAGAAAGAGAGTTGAACAAGCTCATCAGCTATTACCTTCCTTCACTGCGGAACGAACCATCCTGACTTGTGCTCGCAGCAAGCTGGACGCCAGGTTGAATCGCATCGCGTTCTCCGCCAGAAGGCGCGCTTCCCGGTCCAGACTGACGTTGTTTCCGTCCGTCTTTGTCCGCAGACCCTCGACCTCCCGCACCGACGCTTTCCGCCCCTGTGTCAAGGTCGAGAACTCATGGTTGAAGTCAATATCCTGTGTCTTGTAGCCCGGCGTGTCGAGATTCGCTATGTTCGAAGCGACCACCTTTTGCCGCGCCGACAGCAGATCCATGTAGTGTTCCAGTTTCGATGCGATTCCGTGAAGCATCTCAACCACGTCTCTGCAAACGGCGTGCCAACTCGCCTGGTATGGCCACTGACCCCTGAATCTACTCTCCAGAGCGCCTAAATTCTGCCGTCCGCCAAGGATTTGTCAGCTTACCCGTCGACTTCAACCGGCGCTCGCCGCGTTCCATTGTGGCAGCCGATTCCTGATCTGAAACTCGTGCACCGCCTGCCTCGCTCCCGCAAAGGAACTGGTAGACTGCGCTTTATGAAGGCCTACCATCTGACCCCGGCAGGCGGCATCGACTCCCTGACCATTGCCGATTTCCCCGACCCGACCCCCCGCCCCGGACAGGTCCTGATCCGGCTACGCGCGGCATCGCTGAACTACCGCGATCTCGTAATTGCCAAGGGAGCATACGGGTCCGGCGTCAAGTCCCCGCTGATCCCTCTATCGGATGGAGCCGGTGAAGTAGTGGACGTGGGCGAGGGATCCAACCGATTCCAGCCCGGCGATCGCGTCGCTCCCGCGTTCATGCCGGCCTGGATTACTGGCGAGTACGACGAACAGTACGGCGCCTCCGCCCTGGGGGGTGCACAGGACGGCGTGCTGGCCGAACTCGCTGTTTTCGGCGAACAGAGCCTGGTGCGCCTACCGGAACATCTCAGTTGGGAAGAGAGCGCCACGCTGCCTTGCGCGGCCGTGACCTCCTGGAACGCCCTCCTCGAAACCGGCAATCTCCGTCCCGGCCAAACACTGCTCGTCCTTGGATCCGGAGGCGTCTCCGTCTTCTCGCTGCAGTTCGCTCGGATGGCCGGTGCCACCGTGATCGCGACCTCGAGCAGCGACGCCAAGCTCGATCGCCTGCGGCAACTCGGCGCCAAGGAACTCATTAACTACAAATCGGATACCAAATGGGGCCGCACGGTCCGCGAACTCACCGGAGGCGTCGACCAGGTGGTCGAAGTCGGCGGCGCGGGTACTCTGGAACAGTCGCTCCGAGCTACAAAGGCCGGGGGGACCATCAGCCTCATCGGGGTCCTGGCCGGGCGCGGAGAGTATGAGACGAATCGTATCCTCATGAATGCAATCCGCCTTCAAGGCATCTTCGTTGGCTCCGTCGCCATGTTTGAGGCGATGGTCCGCGCAATTGCCGCCGGCTCGCTTCGCCCTGTTATCGACCGGGTATTCCCCTTCAACGACGCCTCCGGCGCCTATCGGCGCCTCGCCTCCGGCAGCCACTTCGGCAAAGTCGTCATCCGGTTCGAGTAATGACCGGCCACCCCCAGCAGGTTAGCGAAACGGTCGCATCTCGGGCGACGGAATGCAACAGCACCTGTTGGAAAGCCGCGGGCCTGCTTTTCTTCTTCTTCGGTGGCTGCTCCTTCGGACCCGATCTGCCCCAACTGCCGGCCCGTGACGAGCTACCGATCCAATCAAGAGTGAACCGCCGTTACGATGATGTGCTTGCCAACCCCATCTCCGCCGCCGCCAATGGGGACCTGGGCATTACTCTCCACACCCTCTTCGACAATGCTCACGCGGAAATCCTCTATCAACGCGCGTTCCTGCTCGAACCCGAATCATTCGACTGGCCATACTACATCGCAGTTGTGCAAGCCGCGCAGGACAAGTACGATTCCGCTGTGGCGTCGCTCCGCCATGCCCTGCTCCAGGAATCTGACTACGCTCCGGCAAAGCTGCTACTGGCCGAACTCGCGCTGCGCATGGGAGGCCTGCTCGAGAGTGAAGCGCTTGCCGATGACCTGGCCGGCGATCCCGAGGCCGCGCCCTACGGCCGATATCTGCTGGCCCGTATTCACCGTGCCCGCGACAGCCATAACGCCGCCGCCGAGGCCTGCCGCCGCGCCTGCGACTTGTTCCCCACCTACGGCGACGCCCACGAACTATGGGCCCGCTCCGCGCTTCACCTCGGCGACGAAGCGGCGGCCAAGACGCACTTCCTTCTCGCTGACAGGCATCGCTTTCAAACCCCGCCCCTCGCTGACCCACTGCTCGAAAAGGTCCACGGCGGGCGCATCCGCCCCGACCACCTTCTATTGGAAGGTCTCCGCGCCGAAGAGCAGGGCAGACTGCGTGAAGCGGGCGAATTCTACCTGAACGCGCTCTCGATGGACCCTCGTTCGACTGCGGCCCATGCCCGCCTGATCCGGATCGCGCTCGAACGCGGCGAGCGCGACCAGGCGCTCGAGCACTATGCCTCCACCCGCCGCATCGGAAATCAACCGGCCGATGCGCATGCCCACTACGGACTGCTCCTGTTTCGCGAGGATCGCTTTCAGGAAGCTCGGGCGGCGTTCGAGCTGGCCCTTCAAATCAATCCTTACCACCCCGACGCCCTCGTCTACCTCGGCCGTCTCCGGGAGCAACAACAGAAGCTGTCGGATGCCGAACAGCTCTATCGGCTCGCCATCGAGTGCCGCCCCACATTTCGGGAAGCCCGCCTGTCCCTGGGGCGCTTGTTGATCCGGGGGCGGCGATACGAACAGGCGTTCGCAGAGTTTGACAAATTGCTGGCATTGACGGACGAGAAGACGCCGGAGTTTCTGCTCGAAATCTCTGCGCTCTACACCGTCGCGGGCAAGCCGGCCGAAGCCCTTCGATGCCTGCGGCGAGCCTACGACCTGGCCAAGCAGTTCGGACAGCTCAATTTGCTGGACAAGATCGTCCGCCAAGGTGTGACGCACTGAAGAGAATGCTTACCGCGCCAGGACGCCATGGTCCTCGAGAATCTCGACGGTTTCTCGAATGGGCAGAGCCTCGGCGGTGAACCCGTTGCCCGAGACAGTGGTCGCTCGGAGCAGCGAGTTATAGATTGCTTCTTCGGTGGCTTCAATCACCGCGAGAAAAAGCGGCGACATCGCGTCATTGGACAACCGTCCGCCGCCGGACGTCACCGAGAAAGCGATCGCGTAATCACCGCTTCCGTTGGAGCCCGCCGCGCCCGTGCGCCCCAGGCCCAGCATGGTTCGCGCCCCCATCCGGTGCAGATTCCGATAGCCGACCGGCGCGTCAGTGGCCACAACCATAATGATGCTGCCGTCCACGCCCGCGTCCGCGGATTGCAACCGGCGGCCCAACGGCGCCCCGTTCATTCGCAGATCCCCGCCAAAATTCGATTGCACCAGGACGCCGACCGTGTGCCCGGCTGGGGTTCGGCGCGAGGCCGTCCCGATTCCGCCCTTGAAGCCGAATGCAATCGTGCCCGTTCCCGCCCCCACCGAACCCTCTTCGACAGCGCCCCCGCTCGCGCTTCGAATCGCGGCCAGGACTTCCTCCCGTCCCACCGCCCGGCTCCGGATGTCATTGAGCCGCCCGTCATTCGTCTCGGCGACCAACGGATTGACCGACCGCACATCTCCATTGCCCGGCAATGCCAGCATGTAGTCGATCAATGCATCGGCAACACGCGGGACGTTCAGCGTCGACGTCAGCAAAATCGGTGTTTCGATTTCGCCCAACTCGTTCACCTGCGTCGAACCCGCCAGCTTCCCGAAACCGTTGCCGACATAGACAGCTCCCGGCGCCTTCCGCCGGAATAGATTGCCCCCGTGCGGCAGTACAGCCGTGACTCCGGTGCGAATATCATCGCCGCGAATAAGGGTGGCGTGTCCCACGCGGACCCCTTCCACGTCGGTGATCGCATTGAGCGGTCCCGGCGGAAGCGACCCGACCACGACGCCGATGTCACGGGCTCGCGGCCGTCTCTCCGCTGTCTGAGACCGGAGACAAAAGGGACTCAGGAACAGCATCAGCGCCGCGGAAAGCGCCGCCCGGCGTGTCATTGCCGCCACATCACACCTTCGGCGCCGGCACTTCCTGATCCTTGTACTGCAACTGGTAGAGCTTCCAGTAGATTCCCCGTTGCGCGACCAACTCGGCATGGGTTCCAATTTCGCGGACTTCGCCATGGTGCATCACCAGAATGCGGCTCGCCTTCTGAATTGTCGACAGGCGGTGCGCGATCACGACTGACGTGCGCCCTTCGACGAGCTTCTCCAGCGCCTCGCGCACTCGAAACTCCGTCTCTGTATCTACGCTCGACGTAGCTTCGTCAAGAATCAGATACCGCGGCTGGTGCGCCAGGGCGCGAGCGAAACTGATGAGCTGTTTCTGCCCGGTCGAGATGCCCATCCCGCTCTCCTTGACTTCATGCGAAAGCCCTTCGGGCAGCGATTGTATGTAGTCGAGCAGATTCGCCTGCTCGGCCGCGACGAGGATCTGCTCTTCCTCAATCCATGGCGTGCCGAGCCGGATGTTTCCCTCGATGGTGCCGCTGAACAGATGCGGATCCTGCAGGACGACGCCGAAACGCGTTCTCAACTCGGCCGGATCCATCTCGCGAACATCGATTCCGCCGATGCGGATAGCGCCTTTCCGCACGTCGTAGAAGCGCAGCAGCAGGTTGATCAGCGTTGTTTTCCCCGCGCCCGTATGTCCCACCACCGCCAGGGTCTCGCCCGGATGGATGGTGAAGCTCACATCGCGCAGTACCCAATCGTCGTCCTTGTAGGCAAACCAGACATGATCCAATTCGATGGGCGCCGGAGTGTCTGGAAATGCTTTCGGCGACGCTGGCGCCTTGATCGTCGCCCGGGTGTCGAGCAAGTCGAAAATCCGCTCGGCCGCCGCAGTCGCCGCCTGCAGAATGTTGTACTTCTCGCTCAGATCCTGTACCGGCCGGAAGAAGCGCATGCCGTACTGAAAAAACGCTAGCAGAATGCCGAGTGTCAGTTCCCCGCGTTCGATCTTGTATCCACCGTAACCGAGCAATCCGGCCACGGCGCACATGCCGACGAATTCAATCAGCGGATAGAACCACCCGTGGGCGTAAATGGCATCCTTAAAGGCGTCCATGTGCTCCCGGTTGATCTTGTCGAACTCGTCCTTGCTCCGCGCCTCCCGGTTGAAGAGTTGCAACACCCGAATCCCGCTGATGTTCTCTTGAATATGCGAGTTGATCTTGGCCACCGCCACGCGGATACGACGGTAGCTGCGAGACACCTTAGCTCGAAACACCACCGTGATCAACACGACAAAAGGACCGGCGAGCATGAGAATGAGCGTTAGCTCCGGACTCAACTGCAGCATCGCGAGAAAAACGAAGGCCAGCAGTAAGATGTCCGCCACAATAGTGACCAGCCCGGAGGTGAAGAGCTCATTCAAGGTCGCGACATCGTTGGTCACGCGTGTAACCAGCCGTCCCACGGGGTTCCTGTCGAAGAAAGCGACGTCGAGATCCTGTAAGTGCGAGATCAGCTCCTCGCGAAGACGGAACATCCCGTTCTGCCCGCTGTACTGCATCAAGTAGTGCTGGCCGTATTGGAGCAACAAACCCGCCAGGATGATCCCGAGATAGATCATGCCGAGTTGCGCCAGACCGGTAATGGGGTCGTCGGCAAGATAGGGATCCCACGGATATTCCTTCGCGGCTTCAGTCGGAACGAGGTAGCGATCGACGGCGGCCTTGGTAAGCAACGGTCCGATGATTTGAAGGCCGGAGTTCAGCAACAGCAGAACTAACGCCGTCAACATCGCCGGCCAAAAGGGCAGCACATAGACTAGCAGCCGGCGGGCCAGCCTTCCGTCGTAGATCTTGCCTTTGATTTCCTCGTCCAATCCATCCAGTTTAGCGTGTGTCGAGCGTCTTCCTGTGGTGCGGGAAACCGAAACCGAGTCTAAATTGACACGAATGTGATTCGCGAGCGGGCGCCTCGTCCGCGCTATGATAATGCCGTGCCCGACTACGACCCCGAACTCGAGCACATCGTCAACCAGCTCAACCGTTCCGTTGGCTCCCCGCCGGAGCAGAAGCCATCGTCCGCGGACTCGCCGCCGGTGACGGCCCAGTCGCTCGACTCGCTCCTCGTACTGGCCGCCGAGCGCCATGCCACCGATATCCTGCTGGTCGCCGGTTCACCCGTCGCTTTCCGGATTGACGGAGCACTCAGCCTTTCCCCCAGCCCGGCGCTCGGTGTGGAGGAGGTTCGCCGCTTGGTCCTTCCGCTACTGACCTCTGCCCAGTACTCCCAACTCCAGCAATCCAAGTCGTTGGATTTCCGTATTGACAGCGCCGCCGGCCGGTTTCGCGCCAACCTCCATTTCCAGCGCGGCACGCTCTCAGCCAGCATCCGATTGCTCCCGGCCACCGTCCCCAGTTTTGACCGGTTGCACC
>CAYLSS010000046.1:570-11495 GCA_964385765.1 uncultured Solibacteraceae bacterium | reverse complement strand
GCATGATCGCTTACGCGCTCAACGAGAAGGGCATCATCGAGATTCCGAGCGCCGATCAGGCGTTTCCGACGCTGGTCGCCACGCTGCTGCCCGCCGGTGTCAAGGGCATCGTGGTGGGCGGGCTGGTGGCGGCGCTCATGAGCTCTCTGGCCTCGCTGTTCAACTCCTCGGCGACGCTCTTCACGGTCGACTTCTACAAGAAGTACCGGCCGGAATCGAGCGAACGGCATCTGGTCACGGTGGGACGCCTCGCAACGGCGGGCGTCGTGTTGCTCGGGATCGCCTGGATTCCACTAATGAAGTATGTCGCCGACGTGCTGTATGAGTATCTGCAGCAAGTGCAGTCGATGTTCGCTCCGGCGATTACCGCGGTCTTCTTCCTCGGAATCTTCTCCCGGCGGATCACCCCGCAAGCCGGTTATTGGGGCCTCGTCGTTGGCTTTATTCTGGGGATGCTCCGACTCGCCGTGGTCATCTTCCAGGACAGCTATGCGCCGGGAAGCCTCTTTCACCGTTTTGTGTCTATCAATGGATACCACTACTGTATCTATCTGTTCCTGTTTACCGTGATCCTGATAATCGTCATCAGCATGTTCACAAAGAGGGCGTCCGAGGAGCAACTGGATGGCTTGACGATTTCGTCATCCACCGCTGCGCAGCGGGCCGAGACCCGTGTGAGCTGGAACAAGTGGGATCTGCTGCACACCGGCATCATTTTGGGGGTGGTGGTGGCATTCTATTGGTACTTCTGGTAGGCTCCGCACCACCGGCGGGTGCGCCGGTCAGTAAACCTTCTTGGCGAGCTTGGACAGCTTGAACTTCGCCGTGCGGGCGACTGCCATGACGGCCATGACCCCGGCCTGCACCGGGTCGCTCACGACCAGGTCGGCGGCCTTTGGGACACTCCCCGCCATATTGAGGCTGATGACGAGCAGCCCCTGCGCCCGGACCTCGTCCACGGCGCGGGTGATATCTCCACCCATCAGCGCGCCCGCCAGCACCAGCGCGCGGGCTCGCGGCAGGCGGGCCACTCCCCGGACCGCCTCGGCCAGCCGCTCCTCGCCCACCAACGGGATCGTGTCGACTGAAATGTGCTCGCCGCGAATGTTATGCCGGTCCGCTTCCGAGACGGCGCCAATCGCCACCTGTCCGACCTGCGCCCCACCCCCAACGATGATGATGCGCTTGCCGTAGATCTGATGGAGACTGCGCATGACGGTCACCCGCTTGACAATCGGCAGAGCCTCCAGATCAGCGACCATGGCGTCGATCTCGCCCGGCACCAGGACCTCGAAATCCACTCTCGTTTCGGTCCTCTTGCGGTCGACAATCGCCACCGACGAAATGTCCCCGTCATGGGCGGCGATGACCCCGGTGAGTTTGTGCAGAACTCCGGTGCCTTCTTCCGCGTGCACCAGTATGCCGAAACGTTCTGCCATGGTGTGACTCTATCCGATCTCGTATTTGTCGAGGATCGCCTGCCAGCTTCCCTGCGCGCGGAAGATGATCTCGACCGCCTCGCGGACCACGCCTTCCCCGCCGCGGGCCTGAGTCACAATGTGGGCGACCGGCTTCACCTCCGGCCGGGCGTTCGAGGGGGCGATCGCCAGTCCGACGCGCTTCATCACGATGGCGTCTGTCAGGTCATCGCCAATGTAAGCCACTTCTTCCCACCCGATCTTCTCGGCCTTCATGATCTCCTCGGCGATCGGGATCTTTTCGATATGGCCCTGGTAGATGTACTTCACGTCGAGCTGCCGGGCGCGGTATTCGGTTGCGCGTGAGTTGCGCCCGCTGATGACGCCCGCCGCGATGTTGCTCCATGACAGCCAACGAAGAGCGATGCCGTCCTGGGAGTCGAAGGTCTTTGTTTCGACAATCGCGCCGTCGGGCCCCACGGTGTAGTGCAGCTTGCCGTCGGTCCAGACGCCGTCAACGTCCATGAGCAGCAGGCGTGTCTTTGCGGCCCGGTCCTTGATTTCAGATTCGAGTTCCATCGATGTGCGTTCCACCGCTTCCTAATGAGAGGGGTTGGACATGGGCGCCGGGGCGAGCAGCCGGATAAGGTCTGCTTGCTCGCCGGTGCGGATTATGAGGTTTGCGGCGCCTCTATCTTTGAACCCTTGCGTTTCCTTGCCAGATGCCCCAGATTTGATCTTCGTCGGCCGGCTGCGAGTAGTCGGTGTAGAGCGTCGTCACCAAAGCTCCGTTGGCCCAGCCGAACTGGACCCATTTTTCCGGCTGCCAGCCTTTGAGAACGGCGTAGAGCATTCCGCCGACGAATCCGTCGCCGCCGCCGATACGGTCGAGGACGCCGATCTCGCGCGGCTCGACGATATACCAGTCATCGCCCTCGGCCATGATGGCGCCCCACCGGTGCAGATTGGCGCTGATCACCTCACGCAGCGTCGTGGCATATACCGAAGCATTCGGAAACGCCTGTTTGGCCCTGCCGATCATGCCCTTGAAGCCTTCGATCTTGGCCGCCAGGTCCTTGCCGCCCGCCTCCGGTCCTTCGATGCCGAGGCAGAGCTGGAAGTCTTCCTCGTTTCCGACCAGGATGTCGGAGATGCCGGCGATCTCCGTGAAAATCGCGCGCAGCTCCTCTTCACGGCCCTTCCAGAAGGAGGCGCGATGGTTGAGATCAAACGAGATGCGGGTCCCGTGCTTCCTGGCGGCGCGCGCCATTTCGAGGCAGAAGGTCCCCGTGTCCGGCGACAGTGCTCCGATGAGACCCGAGATGTGAACGATCTGCGCGCCATCGGTCCCGAAGATGCGATCCAGATCGAAATCCTTCGCATTGAGGGTGCGGGCCACCTCGCCGGCACGGTCGTTGAACACGCGCGGACCCCGCGACCCGTAGCCGCTGTCGGCGATGTTGATCTGGTGGCGATGGCCCCACGGCCCCCCCTGATCCATTTCAGGGCCTTCGTAGTCAATGTGACGGCTGGCGAGATTGTCCTTGATCATGCGGGCGATCGGGCTGCCCTTGACGAACGTGGTTAGCAGCTTCACGGGAAGACCGAGGTACGACGAGACACTGGCTACGTTCGACTCGGCGCTGGTGACCTGCATCTTGAACGCGTCGCTGCAGTGCACCGGCTGTCCGTTGATGGGGGTGATGCGAATTCCCATGCTGGTGGGAACGATGAGGGCGTACGCGCAATCTTTGCGAAGTTCGATGCTCATAACGGAGTTCCTCCTGGTGCTGCTTACACGTTGTACGACGACGACGCCACGGTGCCGCCGCGGCCGGTCCAGTTGGTGTGGAAGAACTCGCCGCGCGGCTTGTCCACTCGCTCATAAGTATGCGCGCCGAAGTAGTCGCGCTGCGCCTGCAATAAGTTCGCCGGCAGGCGATCGCTCCGGTAGCCGTCATAGAAAGCCAGGGCGGTGGTGAACGCCGGCGCCGGCACACCCATTTCGACCGCCTTCATGACAACCCGGCGCCAGGACTCCTGGCATCCTTCGATGGCCGCCTTAAAATAGTCGTCCAGCAGCAGATTGCTCAGCTCGGGATTCTTGTCGAAGGCTTCCTTGATCTTGCCGAGGAAGACGGAACGGATGATGCAGCCCCCGCGCCACATCAGCGCGATTCCCCCGTAGTTGAGGTTCCAGCCATATTCCTTGGACGCCTCGCGCATCAGCATGTAGCCCTGGGCGTAGGAGATGATCTTGGACGCATACAAAGCCTGCCGGATGTCCTCGACGAAACTCTGCCGGTCGCCGTCGAACTTCTTGTTGGGACCCTCGAGGATTCTCGCTGCCTGCACGCGCTCTTCCTTCATGGCGCTGAGGCAGCGGGCGAAGACCGCCTCGCCGATGAGCGTGACCGGCACGCCCAGGTCCAGCGAACTGATGCCAGTCCACTTGCCGGTGCCTTTCTGGCCGGCGGTATCGAGAATCTTGTCGACCGCGTATTCGCCGTACTCATCCCGGTAGCCGAGAATGTCCCGGGTGATTTCGATCAGATAGCTCTCCAGATCTCCTTCGTTCCACTCCTTGAAGACCCGGTGCATCTCCTCGTTGGACATGCCGAGGCCTTCCTTCATGAGCTGGTACGCCTCGCAGATGAGCTGCATGTCGCCGTACTCGATGCCATTGTGGGTCATCTTGACGTAGTGGCCGGCGCCGTCCTCTCCGACCCAGTCGCAACACGGAGCGGCGTCATCCACCTTGGCGGCGATCGACTGAAAGATGTCCTTGACCAGCGGCCAGGCCTTCGGGCTGCCGCCCGGCATGATCGAGGGACCATGACGCGCGCCCTCCTCGCCGCCGGAGACACCGGTGCCGATGAAAAGCAGACCCTTCTCCTCAAGCCACCGAGTGCGCCGGATCGAGTCGGGAAAGTGCGAATTGCCGCCGTCGATAATCAGGTCGCCCTCTTCGAGGTGCGGCAGGAGTGTCTCGATGAACTTGTCAACCGGCTTGCCGGCCTTGACCATCAGCATGATCTTGCGCGGCCGCTTCAGCAGGGAGATCATCTCCTCGATCGAATGAGCGCCGATGACCCGTTCGTGGCCTTTCGCGGCATCATTCAGAAAGTCGTCGACTTTGCTCACCGTACGGTTGTAAGCGACAACGGTGAAGCCGTGATCGGCCATGTTCAGGATGAGGTTCTGGCCCATCACGGCCAGACCGATGAGTGCGATATCGCCTTTCGGTTCCATTTCTTAGTTTTGCTACTCCTAGTAGATTTCTTGGCTGACGCTTACTCGGTGAAGCGTCCTTTGTATGCCCACAGGCCGAGCGCCGGGTTGGGGACGAAGAAGATCTCCTCGCCGTCCACGGTATTCCACCCGTCGGCGAGATGGTTCACATCGTAGCGTCGCGCCATTTCGGTCAGATCGCCATAGGCGAAGTTCACGCCCTCGACCTCCTCGCGTGTCAGATGGCCCGGGCAGTACGTGATCTTGAATCGGCCCTCCGAGGATCCATGGATCAGATGGGCCGCCGCGCCGAGGTTGCCGGCGAGATCGGGACACGTCTTCACCGCCTCGAGCGTCGCCGGAGTGTCGCGGTAGCCGTACTTGCGGATCAGGCCGTCGATTGTCCTGTCCTCGCCGAACTCCTTGACGCCGGGCGCCAGAACGATCAACTCGCCGTCGTCCGCGATGGCCATACGCGTGCGATAAACGCTCTTGTTGCCTAGCCACGTGGTCTTGAATTCATCGGGGTCGAGGTAGACAACCGCCTTGTGGATCTCGCGGTCCATCATCTCGAAGTTCACTTGCAGGCTGAGTTCAGAAGCGCGCTCGAAGCACTCGGCGTCGTCGCCCACGAACATGCCGCGGCACACGAGCTTGCCTGCCTGGTTCTTCGACATGACCG
Organism: uncultured Solibacteraceae bacterium; assembly: GCA_964385765.1. Taxonomy (GTDB): domain Bacteria; phylum Acidobacteriota; class Terriglobia; order Bryobacterales; family Bryobacteraceae; genus CAWELS01. The sequence continues at coordinate 6,164 of CAYLSS010000046.1, read as the reverse complement.
TCTGCACATAGACGATCGGCAAGTGGCGCGCAAAGTGGTCCGAGGCGTAGTTCATGAGCTGCCGTACCGGGTTGTTGGCGCGGCCCATGATCCGCTCCATGCCGTAGACCGCACCCAGGAAGTGGCTCTTATTGATTCCTTCGGCCCCGCCGGTTCCAACGAAGATGTTCTTGTTGTAGTTGGCCATGCCGATCACCTCGTGGGGGACCACTTGGCCAATCGAAAGAATCAGGTCGAAGCTTCCGCCTGTCAGCAAGCCATTGACCTGCGCCGGCCAGGAGAAATCGAGCGCTCCCTCGGAGATTTCACGGACGAAGGCGGCCGGCACTTCTCCCAACGTCACGAGGTCTCGTCGCCAGTCGTGGACGCGGAACAACGAGTGGGGCACGCCGCCGAACATCCGGTCAATCTCAGCGGGGCTCATCGGAGCATGTGTGCCGAGCGCGGGGAGGACATCGGTGAGCCGGTCGCCGTAATACTCCCACGCATAGCGCGTCACCTCGCCGGCGCCGGAATGGAAGCGCGTGAAATCCGGTGGAATGGCGATCACTTTACGCCGCTCGCCGAGGGTGTCCAGTGCTTTACTGAGACCTTGCTTCAGGTCGTCGCCCGACAGCTCCGTGGTTGCCGAGCCGGTGGCAAAAAATAGACTCATGACCGGTTATTTCGCAGAGGGGCGCAAAGCCCGCGCCGCCGTTAGAGAGGGGTAGCTCGCGCGTCAGCGAAGTATCTTCCTTTATATCACGTCAGGCAAGCATGCACGCCGGCGAGTTCGATCGCTAATTAGGTTCGCCCCGTGTGGTTCTGGCCAAAGCTGGCTGCCGTTGGTTTGAGCCAGAGTGTGATCTTTTCGAGGAGCCGGTCGGCCGCGATTGGCTTGGCGAGGTAGTCGTCCATCCCCGAGGCGGCGCATTTCTCTTGATCGCCTTCCATGGCGCTTGCGGTGGTGGCGATGATGGGAATCTTGTGGTCCAGCACGCTGGAATGTGGATCGCGAATGATCCGGGCTGCCTCGTAGCCATCCATCTCCGGCATATGACAATCCATCAGGACCAGATCGTAGGGGAGAGTCTCGAGCTGCCGGATGGCCTCTTTGCCATTGGCGACGGCGTCGGCGCGGCAGCCCTGCTTTTTGAGAAGCGCCAGCAGGACACGCTGATTGACGACGTTGTCCTCGACTACGAGCACACGGGGTTGGCGTCCTGCTCCCGTCAGGCTTGGCGCGTCCGAACTGCAATTCACCGCGCTTTCGGCCGGGGTCCCGCGCCCAAGCTCGAATGGAAGGCGGAACCAGAAGCGGGATCCCTTGCCCGCCTCACTTTCAACCCCGATCTCGCCGCCCATCATTTCGACCAGGCGCTTCGAGATGGAGAGCCCGAGTCCCGTTCCCCCGAACCTTCTCGTGGTGGAGGCGTCGGCTTGGGTGAACGGCTGGAACAGGTCCGGAAGGCGTTCGGCGGAGATGCCGATACCCGTGTCGCTGACCACGAAGCGGAGCACCGGCTTCGGGCTGTCCGCGTCCAGATGGATGTCGACGTGAACCCGCCCTTCGCGTGTGAACTTGATGGCGTTCGCGGTCAAATTCACCAGCACCCGGCGCAGGTGGGCGGGGTCGCCGCGGAGCCATGCCGGCACGTTCGGATCGATCCGTGTCCGGTAGTCGAGCCGCTTGTCGCGAGCCGAGAATGACACCAGGTCGTCGACTTCGGCGGCCACCTGCCGGATGTTGAATTCGGTTGTTTCCACCTCCGTCCTGCCCGCCTCGAGCTTGGAGAAATCAAGCAATTCGTTGACCAGCGCGAGCAGCGATTCGGCGCTTCGATGAGCCGTGCCGGCGAAGCCGCTCTGCTCGGCGTCAAGCCGGGTATCCATCAGCAGGCCCGTCATGCCGATCACGCCATTGAGCGGGGTGCGGATCTCGTGGCTGATGTTAGCCAGAAACTCGCTCTTGGCTCGGCTGGCCTTTTCGGCCGCGTCCTTGGCGCGTCGCAATTCCTCGCCGGCCAGCTTGCTTTCGGTGACGTCGCGGCCGATGGCGTAGAGAAGTCCGTCATTCAATGCCGGCACGGCGCTCCAGGAGTACCACCGGAGGGCGCCGCCGGCAACGACGATGCGGAACTCGACTCCGTCCACCGGGCAGCCACGGCCAAGTTGAGCCAGGGCGGTTTCCAGCGTCAGACGATCTTCGGCTAGCACATAGTCGAACGCCGAGCGGCCGTTGATCTCGCCCTCGCGCAACCCCAGCGCTTGCGTTGCCGCCGGGTTGGCCTGGTGCACGGTTCCGTCAAAGCGACAAATGATAATGGCGTCCTGAGACAAACGGAAGAACCGGTCCCGCTCCGCTTCCGCGCGCCGCCTTGAGGTGGTGTCAATAAAGGTGGCGATCATCCCCGACAACTCGCCATCGGGACCAAGCAGCGGGGCTCCGCTGACGGTCACATGCCGGCGCGTGCCCCGGGCGCCGACCAACTCGACCTCGTAGATGCCCGCTTCGCCGCCGCGGCGCTTGGCGATTTGTGCAGCGATGGTTTTCTGTGAGTCTTCCGTGAAGAACCGCTGGTAGATCCGATCGCCGATCTCTTCCTGATCGCGAAGCTCGAGCATGGCCAGCATGGCCGGATTCGCATACACCGTACGACCCCCGGGAGTAATGTGCCAGATGCCGACTCCTGTCGCTTCGGCCAGCGTCCGGTATCGCCTCTCACTGGCGACCAACGCCTCCTCGGTCCGGACCAGCGCGGTGACATCCTCCGCGCTGGCGAGCGTGCACATCTCATCGGCCGTCTGCACTTGCGCCGTCGACAGGAGTATGTCGAGGTCCTGTTCGCTGCCGGACCGGTCCACCCGGAGGGATGCCCGGACCCCATGGTGCGGCTGGCCGGTCTCCATGGTGTGGGTCAAGGTCCTCTGCACCTCACACGGGCCGCAATGCCGTCCATAACCGCAGCCCCGCGGGTCATCGAAAGCATTGATGCAGCGCAGGGCTTCTCCGGGCCGCAAGCCAACCAGATGTTCGCTGCCTCGACCACCGGCCTCCTCGCCCGCACGATTGATTGCACGGATGCGCCGGTCGGCGTCGAGCAGCGCCATGAGGGCCGGCGCGGACTGAAACACCGCCGACAGCTTCGCCTCGCTCTCCCGTTTTGCCTCCTCCGCTTTCCAGCGCTCGGTCACGTCGTTCACCAGCGCCAGCGCCTGTGCCCGACCGTCGCCGGAATCGAGCGAGGTGCTCGAGATCTCCACAATGCGCTTGGCGCCGTTCTTGTGCCGGATGGTCTGCTCCGCGGCGCGCAGGTCATGGCCTTGCCAGGCGCTCATGACGCTGTCCATCGCTCGGCGGCGGGCTTCCGGATCGGGATAGGCGTCTTGAAACCAGCCGGTGCGGTTGACCTCTTCAAGCGTATAGCCGGTGATCTCGCTCATGCGCTCGTTCCAGATCGTGAAGCGCACGAAGGGATGCTCGTCAATCTGTTGGCATACGCACATCCCCTCGGCTGCCCGCTCGATCACGGAGCCGCGAAAGGAAGCTTCCCGCCGCAATGCCTCAGCGGTGCGGACTTGCTCGGTGACATCCTCGACAACATAGGCGACAAGGTCGGGGTCCGGTAGCGGGATACCCGTGACATCCAGGATGCGCTCCTCCCCCGACCCGGTGGTGATCCGAATTCCCTGACACCGCAGGAGCGGCGCGCCGCCGCCGTTGACTCCGCCCAAGATCCGGCCCTCCACCTCCCTTCGGTATTCCGGATCGGGAAACACCTTTTGAAAGAAGTCGTCCCAGGTGGAAATCTCCTCCCGCGGCCAGCCAATAATCTCGACGAAGCGTTCGTTCATGTACTGACTCGTTCTGCCGGAAGCGATGTGGATTCCTACGGGCAATCGTTCCAGTACGGCTTCGATGAAGGCATTGCGCCCCGCCAGAACGCTCTTCGCCAGATACCGTTTTCGAAACCGTCTGCTGGCCCGCCAGCCAGCTAACGTGATGGTGGCCAGGCCAAGCACCCAAATGCCGGCATGTTCCGTGACAACAGGAATCGAATGTGTCGGGGCCGGGTTCTCTACTCGTGCTGATGATAGGCGGAGGTTGGGCTGTGTCTGTTCGGGACCGGGGACTTGAATCCCGCGGTGCGAGGAGACCGGCCCGGGATAGACGCTATCTCTCGCGAATGACGACCACGCCTGGGTCAGCGCCGTGGCCATCACGTCTTGCCCGGTCTCGTGCGAATTCCAAGCCGCCGACGCCGCGACAGCGGCCGTCCAGGCTGCCGCTGCCACCAGCGCGTAGCGGCGAGTGCGGTGCTGGGCTCCTTGGACTCTCATGTATTCAGTGAGCGCACGGTCGCTCCCTCCGGCAATCCTGCGTGACCCCGTTATTGGGTAAACAGTACCTCAATATCATGAATCATCTGTTTACTTCAACCAGCCGGGGGCGCCAAATGCACCTGTACAGTAGAAATATAGTCGGTAATCTTATCGGTGCAAAGTTCAGGAATGACGAGAAGAATGTTCCGAAACCGCTTTCCCAGGGGCCGGAGATCGGAGCGGGAATGCTGGAGCAGGTAGCGGAGGCGATCGATTTTTTCGGCATGCTGTCGCACCGACATCGGGTCGGAGTGGCGGTCTCGGGCGGCGCCGATTCGGTGGCGCTCCTGCTCGCCCTGTCTGAGCTGTCAGATCGGCTCGGCCTGAGCCTGAAGGTCATCCATTTCAACCACCAGTTGCGGGCCGCCGAGTCGGACGCCGATGAAACCTTCGTTCGAGACCTGGCTGGCCGACTTGGCGTGCCGTTTGTTTCCGGTTCGGCCGATGTGGGCCGGATTGCTCGCGAGTCCGGCGATAATCTCGAGCAGGCGGCCCGCCGGGAGCGCTACCGGTTTTTCCGCCGCTTTCTGGAAAAAGGCGAGTTGGACCGGATCGCGCTGGGACATACCCGATCGGATCAGGCGGAAACCGTGCTGTTTCGCCTGCTGCGTGGAGCCGGATCGCCGGGTCTGGCAGCCATCCGTCCCGTGACCCGGGACGGCTTTGTGCGTCCGTTGATCGGCCTCTCTCGCGACGAAATCGAGTCCTGGCTTCGCGAGCGGGGAGCCGCGTGGCGGGAGGATCCGTCCAACCGCGACCTGCGCTTTGACCGCAATCGCATCCGCCACGAGTTGTTGCCGGTCCTCGCCAGGGACTGGAACCCGGCCATTGAGGAGACGTTGGCGCGGATCGCTCTGATCGCCGGCGACGAGGAGAATTACTGGGAAGCCGAAGTGGACCGCCTGGCTGCGGACTTTGTGTTAAAAAGGGACCACGGGCTGCTCACCAGCAGCGGCGCCCTGGCCAGTTTGCCAAGGGCCGCAAGCCGCCGGCTAATCCGGCGCCTGATCGAGTGGGTCAAGGGGGATCTTCGAGGAGTGGATGCTTCTCATGTGGACCGAATTCTCAGGTTGGCTTTGGCGCCCTCCGGTGACGGGGTTGTCGAATCGCCCGGCGTGATCGCCGAGCGCTCATTCGACCAGATCCGGCTCTCGCCTTCCGGTCCGTCCGGTCATCCTGAATCCTATCGTTTCCGGCTGATTCCGCCTGCCAGGCAGCCGATTCCCGGTTCG
>CAYLSS010000046.1:0-560 GCA_964385765.1 uncultured Solibacteraceae bacterium | reverse complement strand
GCCTGGAAATCGCCTCCTCTGAATCCAATCAAGGTTACAATAAGATGGGAAGGAATGAACTGGACTGGAAAAAGATCCAGGGCGTTGTCGAGTTGCGTAGCTGGCAGCCCGGAGATCGCTTTCAGCCGGTCGGCCATGGCCGGCCGAAGAAGCTGAAGCGGCTCTTCCAGGAACATCGAATTCCTTCATGGGAGCGTTCCAACTGGCCAGTCCTGGTCAAAAACGACGCGATTGTGTGGGTGCGAGCATTTGGAGTTGCCAGCGATCTCGCCGCACCGTCGGATTGTCGCGAAATCTTACGCATCTGGGAATCGGAGGAGAAAAGTACGCGATGAATCGGGATCCCACATTTCATCGTCTGTTTATGTAACGGTAAGATTTGGGCCGGTCGGGCTTTTCCCGGCCAGGAGCTTCAATGAATTCAAACGTCAAAACAGCAGTCTTCTGGGTGGTGCTCATCTGTGTCGCCGTCCTCTTGTATACAGTGGTCCGCACCGGCGGAACTCAGATGGAGAAGGAGCTGACGTTTACTCAGTTCGTCAGTGAAGTCGAAGCAGGCA
>CAYLSS010000045.1:0-11553 GCA_964385765.1 uncultured Solibacteraceae bacterium | reverse complement strand
TTTCACCGGTATCGGTCAGAAGCTCAGCCCGGCGCACGAGACCCTCGAGTGAGATTGAACCGCTCTTGGTCCGGCCGCGGAACTCGTGGTCATAAGGCAGCTCAATTTCGAGATCGATTCGGATCCCGTCGGCCGGGCGGGCCTGGATCAGCGCGACCCCCTCCTGGCGCAGGAAGCGGATGTCGCGTTGGGCCACTTCACGGTCCGGTGAACTGGAACTCAACCGAACCTCTTCGGTGTCGGCGACTTTCAGTGAAATGCCGCCGGTCGGATTGTCGACCAGCAGCACCGCTGCTTGGGTTGCCGGACTCAGCAGGCCGGCGAAAACCAGAACTAGCAATGCGGTTCGCAGTCGGACCATCCCTGGAAGCCGTTCGGCTTACTGTCCCAATGATCTCACAGCGGTCTGGAACGCCTTGGCTACCGGGAGCCGGATGGAATAGGATGAGTAGCGGAATCGGAAAGGTAGTTATCCAAGGAGGAGCAACGTGGCACAAATCAAGGGACCCGCACTATTCCTGGCTCAGTTCATGGGCGACGAAGAACCGTACAACAGTTTGCCGGCCATCACGGCCTGGGCGAAGTCGCTCGGCTACGCCGGCGTTCAGATTCCGTCATGGGACGCCCGCTGCATCGACATCGAGAAGGCGGCCGAGTCAAAGGACTACTGCGACGAGATCAAGGGACAATGCAACGGCCTGGAGATCACCGAGCTGGCTTCGCACCTGCAGGGCCAGCTAGTGGTCTCGCACCCGGCCTATGACGAGCTCTTCGACGCGTTCGCCGCACCCGAGGTTCAGGGTAATCCGAAGGCTCGCAGCGAGTGGGCTATCCGGCAGCTCGGCTATGTCGCCAAGGCCTCGCAGAACATGGGCCTGACTGTCTCGCCGACCTTCAGCGGCGCGCTGTTATGGCCCATGCTCTACCCCTGGCCGCAGCGCCCGGCCGGCCTCGTGGAGGAAGGCTTTCGCGAGCTCGCGACGAGGTGGAAGCCGGTGCTCGATCTCGGCCAGGAACACGGCGTCGTATTTGCCTATGAACTCCACCCCGGCGAGGATCTTTTCGACGGCGCCACCTTCGAGCGTTTCCTGGAGGCAACGGGCAAACATCCCGGGGTGACGATCAACTATGATCCCTCGCACTTCGTCATCCAGCAGCTCGATTACGTGCGCTTCATCGACACCTATGCCCCCTACATCAAGGCCTTTCATGTGAAGGACGCCGAGTTCCGCCCGTCGGAGCGCGCCGGCGTGTACGGCGGCTACCTGGGCTGGAAGGAGCGTCCCGGACGGTTCCGCAGCCTCGGCGACGGACAGGTGGACTTCAAACAGGTATTCACCAGGCTCACGGCGATCGGCTACGACTCGTGGGCCGTGCTCGAATGGGAATGCTGCTACAAGGATGCCGCCCAGGGCGCCGCCGAAGGAGCGCCGTTCATCGCCGAGCACCTCATCGACGTCCCGAAGAAGGCCTTCGACGACTTCGCCGGAGCCGCCAGCGACGCCGGGCGCAACCGCCGGCTGCTGGGGCTGGACTAGCCCGCTGCGACCCCGCCGCGAGCCGCCGAGCTTTTACCGCGGCCGGGGTCGCTCGAAGTTCCATCGAGGAGGAAGGGCTGACCCTGCTGACACAGGATCGCGCCTTTGCCGAGTACGATCTCTCAACCGCGTGGTAGAGGGCGGCCCGTACCTCCGGGGGCTGGTAGCGGGCGCCGGTTGGCTCGACCTTGAGCACGAGGAAAAATCAGCTCCACGACACGGGGCGATTGAGTACATCGGGAAGGACGGTCTTCGAGTCGCCCCGAGTGGAATTAATCTGTTCTTGCGTGAGGTCTTCGGCTGTCCGCAGATCGGCGCCGGAGAGCTCGCACTCTTCGAGCTCGACTCCGATCAACCGCGCGCCAACGAGGTTCGCCCCGCTTAGATTCGCCCAACGGAGGTCCGCGCCCTCGAGATTTGTCAACACCAGACGCGCGCCCGAAAGATTGACGTCGGTCAGATTGGCAAAGGTGAGGTTCAGCCCTGAGAGGTCGGCGCTGGAAAGATCCGGGATCACCTCTCCGTTTTGGGCACGCCACTCGTTCCAGGAATCGATATCGGTTTTGAGCAACTCGAGATGTTCTGGATTCGCCATTGAGGATTTGACCTAGTCCCTTATTTTGCCAGTTTCTTTCGCCTCCGTGGGCCGCGATATACTTCAGGCGGGAGCATCGAGATCAGCATGAAACAGACCCGAAGGAACTTCCTGGCCGGCGGCGTGGCCGCCCCGATGGTGATGGCATCGGCAGCCCGGGGCGCGAATGATCGAATAACGTACGGAGTGATCGGAACCGGCGGCCGAGGCCGCTCGGTCAGCCGCGCGTTCCAGCAGCTCGGAGCACAGTGCGTCGCCTTGTGCGACGTCTATCAGCCGCACCTCGACGAAGCAAAAGCGGAGTCGCCGCGCGATGCGAGGGGCTATATTGACTACCACGACCTGCTCGGCCAGGAGGGAGTCGACTTCGTCCTCATCGCCACGCCGGACCACCAGCACCGGCCCAACCTGCTGGCGGCGCTCGAGGCGGGCAAGGATGTCTATCTGGAGAAGCCTCTCTCGATGTCGCTGGCCGAGAGCGAGGAGATGGTCCAGGCGGTCCGCCGCACTGACCGCGTGGTTCAAATCGGTATGCAGCGCCGCAGCATGCCCTTTGTCCATCGCGCCCGGACGCTAATCGAGGAGGGTCTCATCGGCCGGCTGTCGATGGTCCAGGCCCGCTGGAACTGGCATTTCGATTTGCCGCTCGACAATTCGCCCCTGGCCGGCAAGCTGGACTGGGACCGGTTCCTCGGCGACGCTCCGAAACGCCCGCTGGAGCCGATGCGATACCGCTGGTGGCGCGCCTTCTACGACTACTCCGGCGGCAACATGACCGACCAGGGGACGCATCTGATGGACGTCGTGCAGTGGCTCTCCGGAGCCGGCCGGCCGCGCTCGGCGGTAGCCCAGGGGAAGATCGAGAACGCGCCCGGCGCCGAAGTGCCCAACGTTTTCTCCGCGGTATTCGAATACGACGATTTCATCGCCACCTGGACGCTCGACTACCGGACGAACCACGACCACGACTGGTCAATCACGTTCATCGGCGAGAAAGGGGCCATGGTGCTCGACCGTTCCGGGTCCCGGGTCTTCGACGATGCCGGCAGCAGCAGTCAGCCCTGGGCGCAGGAGCCCAAGACGCGCATCCTGTTCCAGGAGGCCGACCTCGATCGAGATACCGACCATATGGAGAATATGCTCGACTGCATCCGATCCCGCGCCAGGCCCAACTGTCCGATCGAGGTAGCCGCGGCGGCGGTGGCCGGCCCGCATATGGCCAACATCGCCCTGCGGGAGGAGCGGCGGGTCACCGCGTAGCCCCCGTTGCCCACATTGGCCGGCCCGCGGCTGCGCCTCAGCGCTGCCGGCGGTAGAGATAGACGCATTCCGCTGTCTTGCCGCCGGCTCCCGTGTTGTAGACAAAGCGCCGCGGCCGGAGTTCTCCGGACGCGCTGCGATTCGCGTCCCAGAGCGAACCACCCGCAAAATCCCCGTCCTTGCGCAGAGCGTAGAAATTGATACCGATGGCGTCGAGCCGATCGAGGACATTGTCGTAGTTGCGGGCGACACGCTTGAGACAATCCAGCACAGCCTCCTCGGCGCTCATTCCGTGCCGCATGTTCTCAACCACCGTGTGCGCCCCCGCTACCCGGATGTTTTCCTCGCCGCGCCCCGTCGACCCGGCCGCACCGACGTCCTGATCCACGAAGAGTCCGGCGCCGATGATTGGTGAATCTCCCACCCGTCCGGGAATTTTCCACGCCAGACCGCTGGTGGTCGTGACGCCGGACATTTCACCCCGGGCGTTCAACGCCAGACAGTTGATAGTGCCGGTGGGCGGGTTTTCGACCACCTCCCGGGCCCAAGCCAGTGTGCCGGCGTCCGCGCCGGGAAAGATCCGTCGAAGCCGCGCCGACGTCTCTTCCGGAGGAGCGTCGAGCCCCGGCCCCCAGTTGTTGTGTTCGCGGCGGTCGCGCAGAGATTCTTTCCACAAAAGCCAGGCTTTGCGGGCGCGTTCGGTGAGCACCTCCTCACGCTTCATGCCATGAGCCTGCGCGAACCGCAGCGCGCCTTCTCCCACCAGCATGATGTGGTCGGTCCGCTCCATGACAAGCTGGGCTACCTTTGACGGCGTCTTGATGCCTTGCAGGGAGCCGACCGCCCCGCAGCGCCGGCTAGGGCCGTGCATCACGCAGGAGTCGAGCTCAACCACCCCTTCTTCGTTCGGCAATCCGCCGTAGCCGACGGAGGTATCGCTCGGGTCTTCCTCAACGATGTTGACGCCGGCGATGACGGCGTCGAGCGTATCGGCCCCGGCCCTCATCAGTTCGATCGCCCGGGCGCAAGCCTCGGAACCATTGCTGCTGGCGATCGCCACGTTGCCGCCACCTGTCGCGGGCCACGCGGGCGACACCGCCGCCATCGCCGCTGAACCCAGCATCCAATCCCGTCTGCTGATCATGAAACTTCGAGCCTCCTTCGATAAACTATTGGCAGATGTTTCGTAATATCCTCGTTTGTCTGGTGCTTGTCGCAACATTGTTGCCCGCCGGGGAGAAGAAGGGCAAGTCCGACAAGCCTATCGAGGCGTCTCTTCTGGGATTTGTGGCCGAGCGCGAGGGAGGTTTAATCCTGTTCGATGGCGTGGTCCGAGTCGGGGAGGTTGAAGAACCGTTGAACGGACTTCGGCTCAAACTCGAGCTGCTTGCAGCGGGAGAGAAGCTGATCAGCCAGCAACAGGCTGTCCTCACCGAGGGCTTGCTGGAAGAGGGGGACGAAGTACCCTTCTACCTGCAGTGCAAAGACCATCCCCGCGCCGTGGAGGTCAGGGCGAGCGTTCGGGGTTCCAAGAAGATGTTCCTCAATCTCGACTCGCCCGGCCCGTACATCATCGAATAGCGAGCGGACCTTCTGGCGCCGGGCCCCCCGCTGCTAGAATGGGGAGGCTTCATGGACATCACGATCTCTCCGGCGCGGGCATTGGGGGGCTCCCTGCAGTTGCCGGGCGACAAATCGATCTCCCATCGCTATGCGATTCTCGCCAGCCTGGCGGAAGGGACCACGACGATCCGGAACTACTCGACCGGAGCGGACTGCCGGTCGACGCTCAGGTGTGTGAAGGGCCTGGGTGTTCCGGTGCGCGGAGAGAGCGACGAAGTCGTCATTGAAGGGCAAGGGCTGAGGGGCCTCAAGCCTCCCGGGAAGGAGCTCGACGCCGGCAACTCAGGGTCGACAATCCGAATGCTCTCCGGCGTTCTGGCCGCGCAGCCGTTCACCAGCCGGATTGGCGGGGACGATTCTCTCTCACGGCGTCCGATGCTGCGGATCATCCGGCCGCTCTCGGAGATGGGGGCTACCATCGGGGCGAAGGACGATCAGTTTCCGCCGCTCGAGATTTCCGGAGGCCCGCTCCGTCCCATCGAGTACAGGCTTCCGGTCGCGAGCGCCCAGGTTAAGAGCTGCGTTCTGTTTGCCGGGCTTTTCGCCGAGGGGCGTACGACGGTGATCGAGCCGCTGCGAACGCGCGACCATACCGAGATCGCGTTGCGGGAGTTCGGCGCTGAAATCGAATCCGCCGGCGGACGGATCAGCGTCGCCGGAGGTCCCCGGCTCAAAGCCCAGGCATTGACGGTTCCCGGAGACATCTCTTCGGCGGCCTTCTTCCTGGTGGCGGCGCTGATGGTTCGAGAGGCTTCGATTACGATCGAAGGCGTGGGCCTGAATCCGACGCGAGCCGCGCTGCTGGACTTTTTGACCTCGATGGGCGCTAAGATCCGGATCCTGGACGTCGTTCAGACCCACGGTGAGCCGGGGGGCACCGTGCAGATCCAGTCTTCGCCGATCGAGGGCGGCGTCATCGAGCAGGAGATGACTGCGGCGCTGATCGATGAGATTCCTGTACTGGGGGTGCTGGGAGCTCGCAGCCGATACGGGCTTGAGGTACGCGACGCCGGCGAACTGCGGGTGAAGGAAACCGATCGTATCGCCGCCGTGACGGAAAACCTGCGCCGGATGGGTGTAAACGCCGAAGCCCGCGAAGACGGATTTCGGGTGCCAGGCAACCAGGAGCTGAAGGCCGCGCAGTTGGAAAGCTGTGGCGACCATCGGATCGCCATGGCCTTTGCCGTGGCGGCGTTAGCCGCCGATGGCCCCTGTGTGATCAGGAACGCTGGAGCGGCGTCGATCTCCTATCCCGGTTTTTTTGAGACCCTCGGCCGACTCAAAGGCTGATGCCGCACCCGGAGCAGACAATGGACCCCAAAGGTTCGCTCGACGTTGAAGGCCTGGTTCACGATTTGAACAACGTCTTCGAAACCATCTCGGAGGCGGCCGAACTTTTGGAAGAGGACTCGAAATGGTCCTCTGTCGCCGCTACCATTCAGCGAAGCATCGACCGCGGCCGCCGGATCCTCGGCAGTTACTCGGAGAGCGTGCGCGGCGAGCAGGATTTCGAACAGGTCCTCGAAAGTTCCATCGAGTTCGCCAATGACCTGTTCAAAGCCGTGCACGCGCCACCGGTCAGGTTTCAGCTCGATATCGAGCCGGGGATTCGTCTTCGGGGAACCGCCGTCGCCTGGGAGCGCATCCTGCTCAACCTGTTTCTCAACGCCGCGCAGGCCGTGCAAGACGGTTGTGTGGTGACCATCAGCGCCAGCACGCGCCCGGACTGCCACGAGATCCGTATCTCGGATAATGGCCCCGGTATTCCACGCGAGATCCTTCCACAGATCTTCGATCCACACTTTTCCACCAAATCCGCCAGCTCCGGTCTCGGGCTACACATCGTAAAATCCCTGGTACTGCGGGTCGGCGGCGAGGTGAGCGCTTCGAACCGCGAGCGCAGCTCCGGCGCCAGCTTTCGAATCCGAATGCCGCGAGCGTAGCCAGGTTTTGTTCGATCTTCTCCGGTCTGGAACGGGTGAAACATTCCGGCCGGGCAGCGCATCGGAAGAGCGAGGGCCAATGTACGGGCGGCAGCGTGAGTGGATCGCATTGATGGTGTGTTCGTGCTTCCTGGCGGGAGGCGCTTTCGGCCAGTCGGGGGACATCCTCGAAGAGGTGGTGAGCGGCATTGGCCGGGTGACGGACATACAGAGTCCGCATGATGGTTCCGGCCGCCTGTTTCTCGTCCAGCAGCCGGGGATCATTCGAATTTTGCGAGATGGAGATCTGCTGCCGAGGCCTTTTTTGAACATCGAGGGCCGGGTAACCAGCGGCGGGGAGCGTGGTTTGTTGGGCCTTGCGTTTCCGCCGGACTTCGCCGCCAGGAACTACTTCTACGTGAACTACACCGACGCTTCGGGCGCCACGGTCGTGTCCCGATTCGTGGTCAGTGATGATCCCGCTACCGCCGAGGACGGCAGCGAGAGGATCCTGTTAACCGTCCAGCAGCCATTCAGCAACCACAATGGAGGGCAGATCCGATTCGGGCCCGACGGTTTCCTTTACATTGGCATGGGGGACGGCGGCAGCGCCAATGATCCGTTCAACAACGCCCAAAATAGCATGTCGCTGCTCGGGAAGATGCTTCGCATCGACGTGGAACCGAATCTCGAAGAGTACCGGATTCCTCGGGGCAATCCGTTCGCCGGTTCACCCGACATTCGATCCGAGATATGGGCTCTCGGACTTCGAAATCCGTGGCGCTTCTCCTTTGATCGTGCGGCCGGCGACCTCTGGATCGGAGACGTCGGCCAGAACACAGTGGAAGAGATCGACTTCCAACCCGACTCGAGCTCCGGCGGCGAGAACTACGGCTGGCGGGTGATGGAGGGGTTCCGCTGCCGGGCGCCGAACTGCGATCCGGATGACTTCACGTTGCCCGTCCTCGAATACACCCGGGGCCAGGGACAATCGGTCAGCGGGGGCTTCGTTTACCGTGGTTCGCGATACCCTCACGCCCGCGGGGTTTACGTCTATGGCGATTTCGTTAGCGGCAGAATCTGGGGGCTGCGTTTCCGGGACGGGGCCGTGACCGGCAACGAACTTCTCGCCAATGGCGGCAGCGTATCGACGTTTGGCGAAGACGAGGCGGGAGAGCTTTACGCGGCCGATTATGGCGGTGGGAGGGTTTTCCACTTGAACCTTGACGGGCTGTCGCCTCAGGCTCCAGTGACGGTGGATGGCGCCAGCTTTGCGGAGGGCATCGTGGCTGGTTCGGCGGCCACGGTCTTCCTGCCCGGCATACGCGACGACGAGGGAGCGGTCGCGGCGGAAAGCCTCCCGCTGCCCACCACGCTGGATGGCGTGCAGGTGTTGCTTGATGGAGAAGCGGCTCCCCTCTACTCGCTAGCCAACACCCAAGGGATGGAGCAGGCCAGCTTCCAGGCTCCGTTTGAGCTGGCCGGCCGGCGGAGCGTGAGTGTTACGGTCCGTCGCAGCGGGTTTTTCGAAGCCCAATCAGACGTTCGGCTTTTCGATGCGCGGCCCGGCGTCTTTTCAACGCCGGGCGGTGAGGCGATTGTTATTCATCATCTCTCGAACCGGCTGGTCACTCAGTCCGAGCCGTTGCAATCCGGTGAATTCGCCTATCTGTACGCGACGGGGCTCGGTCCGGTTGAGAACACGCCCCCCACTGGCGCGCCCGGACCGGTTGATCCGCTGGCGATCGTTCTCACCCAACCCGGAGTCACCATTGGGGGCGCGCCATGCCGGGTGCTGTTCGCGGGACTCGCCCCCGGATTCGCCGGGGTCTATCAGATCAACATTCAAATCCCGGAAGCGGCGCCCCCGGGACGGCAGAACCTGGTTGTGACGATGAATGGCGCCGACTCGCCGGGGGCGCCTGTATGGGTCGAGTAAAGCGTGCAAAAGGCGCAAGAGGATTGCGCTGTAGCGCGCACATTCTGCACCCGCGCTTCGGCCGGCTGTTGATGGGGCAGCGGTTTAGGTCTGGTTGCCGAAATGCAGGCTAGAATGAAGAAAGAGGCTTCGTCATGCGGCATTTAGGCATCTTTGCAATTTTGCTGGTGGCCGCGGCCGCCGCCGCGCAAACCGGGCCCGTCATCGAGATCGAGGGTACGATCAGCAAGGTCAAGGCGACGCTGGCCCGGGGGATGCCGTTTATCGAGATCGATGCCGGCAGCGCGACCAAGCGTGTCTACCTGGGATCGATGCGCTACTTGTTCGAGCACAACTTCAATCCGAAGGCGGGAGAGTCTGTCGAGGTTGTCGGTTTCACTCGCTCGAACGGGGAGATCATCGCGAAGAGCGTTTCGCTCAAGGACCAGGACAAGACGCTCCAGTTGCGAAGCGATGATGGGACGCCTCTATGGCGGCGAGGCCGTTACGGCCGCGGGCAGCGCGGCGGGAAGGGCAACAGGCAATGACACTTCGAGTATTACTACTGGCGCTGATAGCGGCCCTGGGACTGCAAGCGGAGTTAACCGCCGATCAGGAACGCCGGGCGGACGAACTCAAAAGCCAGCTACTGGCGCCATGCTGCTGGAGTGAAACGGTCGCGGAGCATCGGAGCGAGGTTTCGCTCGAAATGCGCGAAGAAGTCGAAAGTATGGTCGCGGCGGGACGAACCGACCGCGAGATCCTCGACCACTACAAGGCCCAGTACGGAATGCGCATCCTGGTTGAGCCGGAGGGTGGGCTTTTCTGGGTCATGAACGTGGTTCCCGCCGTAATGCTGGTGCTTGGGGGCGTGGCGGTGGTGTTCTTCCTCCGGCGCATGATGAAGCCGATTCCCAGCGAAGCAACGGAACAAGGTACTTGATCGCTACTCCGTAGGCGGCCGGCCCGGGTTGTCGCCCGTATAATCTCTGGGCGGGAGCTGCGGATAGGGCTGTGTCGGAACCGGGGTTGTGCCAACCTGGATGACGCCGCATGCCACCCGGGCGCCCGCGGCGCCGGAGGGTTGGCTCTCGTAGTCGTCCGGTTCGGCATGAATCACGATTGCTTTGCCGACAATGCTGGGCTGGTCACCCTCGGTGCTAAGCGTCACGCCATCCACCGTTCTTTCGGCGTCGACCTCGCCGCTGGCGGGCACTTCGAGATTTCGCAGGTCGCCGGCATGGGGTCCGCCCTCGACTTCGAATCCATGTTTTCCGCCGAAAGGACTGAAATGGCCGCCAGCCGATTGGAAGTCGGGAGGTAGGCACTCACCGTTCTCGTGGATATGGAAACCGTGCGGCCCGGGCGCGAGGCCGCTGACCTTCAGATCGATCCGAACGCCGTCCTCCGCCTCGAGCAGTTGGGCTGTTCCAATGGGCTCTCCCTCCGAATTCAAGATGTCGGCCGAGGCCATCAGCGGCGGAGTGGGAACCGGGGCCTCCTCGCAGGACAATAGCAGCGAAACTCCGAGCACGAACAGTCCTGAAATCGCGATGCGAGTGTATCCAAGTCGCATTTGCTCTCACTCTTCTCGTTGAGGCGACTACGGCAAGGAGTTCCCGTTACGGTGGAAACGAGATTGGAGCGTCTGCCGCTGGCGGATCGACTACACCGGCACGACAATATTTCCCGACGGTGGAGCCGGGCTTTGCGGAGGACCTAATGCCCCGCGGCTTCTTGCATCATGGCCTTCATCACGTTCTCGACCTCTTCGGCGACCGGCTGAAGCCCCGGATCATCGAACATCTGCATCAGCGCGGTGGGGAGGAGGGTCGCGATGCGTGTCTCGTCTCCCACGCGGTAAACCGAGATGCGACACGGCAGCGCCGTGGAAACGGCCCCGTTTGCCTCGAGCACCTTCTTGGCTTGCTGTGGATTGCAGACCTCGTAGATCATGCATTCGCCGGAGAAATCGACGCCTTTATTGGCCATCGTTTCCTTCAGGTTGTGTACGGTGATAATCCCGAACTGGTGCCGGGCGGCTGCCTCCTGCAGACCGGCGTCGATTTGATCGAGTGATTTGCGAGTTGAAACTTGGTAGAGCATAATGGCTTCCTCCATGGGAGATGCTCCACGGCCCGTCTCGTGACAGGATGAGGGGGCCGCAAACCTGTGTCTAAAGTTTGCGGGCGGCCTGCCGATGGAGACGATGTCGGCATGTCTGGCAGTCTCGAAAGCTACTACGCCATCCTCGATCTGACCAGTTCGGCGTCTCCGAACGATATCCGCGAGGCCTATATTGACCTGGTCAAGGTCTGGCATCCGGACCGCTTCGATCAGTCGCCGCGATTGCGCCAGAAGGCCGAGGAGAAGCTCAAGAGGATCAACCAAGCCTATGAAACCTTGCGCTGTGGGGCGCCAGCATTTCAGGCCGAGCACGAGCAGGCCGCCCGCCAGCCCGCCCCGGCGGCCAATCCCGACCTCCGCCCTGTTGATCTCGGCGGCGTCTGGGGCTACGCTGATTCGGATGGCAGGCTCGTGATCCCACCGCGCTTCGACAATGCATTCCCCTACTCAGAAGGTCTCGGAGCGGCGTCCGAGAACGGCCGGTATGGCTACATCGATGGCACGGGAGAATGGGCGATCTACCCCGAATTTGCCGCCGCCCGGGCCTTTGCCGAGGGTCTCGCCGGGGTC
>CAYLSS010000044.1:4250-11562 GCA_964385765.1 uncultured Solibacteraceae bacterium | reverse complement strand
GCCGATATCGTGAAGGTCGCCCTTTACTGTGCCGATCAGCACCCGTCCGCGGGGCTTGGCGCCGCTCTCTTTCAGCAGCGGCTGCAGCAGCCCCAGCGCACCCTTCATGGCGCGGGCGGCCAACAGCAGTTCCGGCACGAAATACTCCTCGCACTCGAACCTTTGTCCCGCCTCGCTCATCGCCGGGATCATCGCATCATTGATCAGTGTCTGGAGATCCGCCTTCTCCTTCAGCGCTTCCTCGGTGATCGCGACCGCGGTCTTCTGGTCACCGGTCAGGATCGCATTCCGCAATTTTTCAAGGTCTGCCATTTGTGTCTCTTTTCTCGCTTAGTTCAACCAGCAATACTCCCAGGCCGCGTCGTACATGGCCACGGTGTTTTCCAATGGGATATCTGTTAACAGGTGCTGCGACGGCGCGATGGTGAATCCGCGGTAAGGCCGAAACGTCTTCACCCGTTCCGGCACCTGCTGCCGTACCTCCTCCGGCGTGCCGAAGGGGAGTGTCTTCTGCGTGTCGATTGAGCCGTGGAAGCAGAGCTTGCCGCCCCATTCAGCGGCCAGCCCCCGGGGGGCCATCCCTGCCGCGCCCACCTGGATGGGCTCCAGGATGTTCAGGCCCATATCCAGGACCGACGGAATCCAGGTGGCCACGCTCCCGCAGGAATGCTGCATCACCAGCTTGCCGTGACGCCGGCCCACGTCGTAGATGCGCTGCGCGTAGGGCCGCACGAACTCGTCGAACATGCTTTGGCTCATCATCGGACCGCGCTGAAACCCGTAGTCGTCCCCGGCGAAGCAGATGTCGATATGCCGGCCCGCCTTCTGGAACATGACTTCGGAGTAACCGGCCATCCAGTCGGTGATCTTGCCCAGAATCGCGTGGGCCAACTCCGGCTGGTCATACAGCATCAGAAACCACTTCTCCATGCCCACCAGGTCGCACGCGGCGTCGAAGAACCACCGCCAGCAGCCACCGTATACTGCGTACTCCTCGAACCGCGCGCACTCTTCCGCGTACTGGCCGTAGTCCCGCATGTCCACCGTGGGCCAGTAGGGGTACGCCTCCATCTCGGCGATCGAAGAGACGTCCGCCAGCGGGTGCTCCATGGCGTAGCCGAATTCTCCCACATCGTTGCGAGGGATCCCGAAGTAGCCCATCTGCCGGCCTTCGAAGTCGGTCAGCGGAAACCCGATCCATTTCGGCTTGGGGTACCGATAGTCGACGTGCAGCCGCTCCATCAGGGCCAGATCGTCCTCCACGCCAAAGTGATTCCGAAGCTGCTCGTAGACTTCCGAACAGGCGCAGAAGTCAATGGCGAATCGTTCGACCGGCTGGAAGGTGTAGTTTCGCAGAACGAGTTCCTTGGAGGTCATCGCAAGACAGTTTCACTTCTTTCAAGCCTGAACCTGCTATGCGCCGTTAGCATATCATTTCTCGACACGCCGCCATGTTTCAAAATCTCGTAACTTTCGATTCAGCAAGTCTTAACAGTGCTGTTCTCGTTTTTCGGATTTCACCTCCTGTTAATCCTGAGTTAGAGTTTTCGATGTTGCCTCCCCGGACCCAGGAGCGATATTCTAACGGACGACACCCGTGATCGAGTTTGGCAATGATCCCGAGAAGACAGCACGGTACCGGGCCTTTTGGAGCAGAGCGGACGTCAATCGCCCCCTGGTAGGTTTCTCGCTGGTGGGCTGGTTCCCGTTCCGGGAGTTCGCAGTCTGCCGGTCCTGGGATTCCGAAGGCTACCTCACCCCCGAAATGGTCAATCCAGCCGAATTCCTGGATGACCATGTCCGCATTTGCCGGGAAGGCGAAGTGCTGGACGACGACGTGATCCGCGGCGCCTGCCCGGCTCAGGCGTCCGTCCCCTGGCTGCCGGGCATCGTGGGGGCTCCGCTGCGCATCCTGCCCGACAATGTGCTGGGCGAAGAGCAGCACCTCTCCTGGGACGAGGCCTTGCAGGTTCGGCTGGACCGCGGCAACCCGTGGTACCGGAAGTACATGGAGTTCGCCGATGCCCTGGTGGAGACCGCCGCCGGCCGCTTCCCCGTCAGCCACGGACCCGAGGTCGGCCCCACCGACCTGCACGCCATCTTGCGCGGCCACACCGAGAGCATCATGGATCTCGTGGTTGAACCGGACAACTCTCGTGAGCTTCTCTGGCGTCTCGGCGACATCTTCCGCGAAGTTACCGAAGACATCTGGAAGCGCGTTCCCAGGTTCTGCGGCGGCTACTTCGACGCCCAGTACTCGCTTTGGGCGCCCGGTCCCATTGTTCGCATGCAGGAGGATGCGACCGCCGTATACTCGCCCGATCTCTACCGGAAGTTCGTCCAGCCTGTCGACCGCATGCTTGCCGGCCACTTCGTCAGCAGCTTCATTCATCTCCACTCCACCTCCATGTTTCTGCTGGACGACTTCCTCGACATCCGGGAGATCCAGTGCTACGAGATCAATCAGGACGCCATCGGTCCGCCGGTCGAGAAGATGGTTCCTTACTACCAGCGGGTGCAGCAGGCGCGGCGGCCGCTTTTCATCCGGGGCTCGTTCACACCTGGGGAGATGCGGCTGCTGATGGATTCTCTCGAGCCCAGAGGCCTGTTCTTCAACATCATCGTCGGCAGCATGCAGGAGATGGAAGCCCTGCGGCCTCTGTTAGGTATGTGACACACGGCTGGCGTAAGGTCATGGAAACCGCGCAACTCAGGAATCACGCCTGCCCCGTGCGAGTGGAGGTCAACGAGTAACATGCATCTGGCAAAGTTATGCCGTCTCATCCTTTTTCTTGGATTGTTAACCCTTGTGTGGGGACAAAGCGGCAAGCGCTACGAGCCCAACTGGCAGTCGCTCGACACCCGGCCCATCCCGGAGTGGTTCAACGAAGCCAAGTTCGGCATCTTCGTCGTGTGGGGACCTTATTCAGTGCCTGCCTACGCCCTGCGGGACGGATACGCCGGCGAGGCCTACGCCGAGTGGTATGGGAAACGGATCGAACAGGAGGGCTCCGCCGCCCACCGGTTTCATCTGAAGAACTACGGCGCTGACTTCCCCTACGAGAAGTTCGCTGACCACTTCAAGGCCGAAATGTGGGACCCGGATTTCTGGGTCGACATCTTCGTCCGCGCCGGAGCGCGATATGTCGTTACCACCTCCAACTACCACGACGGATATGCCCTCTGGCCCACCCATTACGCCCGCACCGTGAACACCGACCAGTGGAACGCCATGGTCCGCGGCCCGCAGCGGGATCTGCTCGGCGCGCTGAACGAGGCGGGCCGGAGGCGCGGTCTGAAAATGGGGATTTACTACTCGCTCTACGAGTGGTGGCACCCGTTATGGCTGACCGACCGGGAACGCTATGTCGCCGAACAGTTCCATCCCAAGTTCAAGGAGGTGGTCACAAAATATAAGCCCCCTGTTATCTTCCTCGATGGCGAGTGGGAGGCCGACTACAAGCTCTGGCGGTCTGAGGAGTTGGCCGCCTGGCTGTTCAACGACTCTCCCGTCGCCGACGTCGTGGCCGTCAATGACCGCTGGGGACAGACGCGCAGCGAGCACGGGTCGTACTACTCCAGTGAATACGGCGGCGGCGAGTATCCGCCGACGCACCCCTGGCAGGAAGACCGCGGCATTGGCCACAGCTACGGTTTCAACCGGGACGAAACGATCGACGACTATGACACGGGCCAGGAACTGATCCGGTTGTTGTCGAAGGTGTGCGGCAACGGCGGCAACCTGTTGCTGGATGTCGGTCCCACCGCCGACGGCCGCATCCCGGTGATCATGCAGGACCGGCTGCTCGAAATCGGCGACTGGCTGGAGGTCAACGGCGAGGCCATCTACGGTTCCCACGCCAACCCCTTCTGGCCGCGCCGCTTCCCCTGGGGTACGGCCACGACCAACAACGGCCGGCTTTATCTTCATCTCCACGACCGCGCTGTCCGGCAGATCCATCTGCGCGGCTTGCGCTCGGATGTGCGCTCAGCCGCTCTGCTCGCGGACCCGAATTGTGCCGTCGAAGTCGACAGCGCCGATGATGGAGTGCTCGTCCGCCTGCCCGAACACCTTCCGCACGAACCGGTCACCGTGATCGCGCTGGACATCAAGGGAGAGATCCGTGCCGATACTACCCCGTACCAGTACGACGACGGCCGCGTCTTCCTTCATGTCTACGGGATGGAGATTCACGGGCGCAACGCGCGTGTGCACTTCAACGGTTATCGCCGGGAGGTCCACGTTGCTGACTGGACGGATGCTTCGGAATTCGTGACGGCGGACTTCGTGCTGCGGGAACCCGGGCGATATGAGGTTCAGGCGACCTACTCGTCCAGCGAGGAGATGGCAGGCAGCGAACTGGCGGCCGAGGTTGCGGGTCAGCGGTTGCGCGGCGTGACCGGCGCCACTGAGCGGCCAAACGATTACCGGACGATGACGCTGGGAACGGTGAGCCTGGACAATGCGGGCCGACAGCGGCTCATGCTTCGGCCGGCGCCGGGCGGGACCTGGAAAGGCGTGTGGCTGAAAAGCGTAACCCTGGTTCCGGGGCGCTAGCGCGCGAACACCAGCCTCGGTACACTGCAAGAGGGAGTCAGAAAATGGTCAAAGAAGAGAATCGAACCGAGAAATGTTTAGGGAAGCTCGAACGGATGGACAAGACGCTCCGTCACCAGGAAGCCGACCGTGTCCCCGTGAGCGACTTCTTCTGGGGTAGTTTCGTGGAGCGCTGGCGGAACGATCTCGGCTTGCCGGCTGACGCCGACCCCTACGACTATTACGACCTCGACTGGCTGGTGCTGATTGCGAACCTTGACCCCCACATCAAGGAGTTCGAAATCTTGGAAGAAAACAGCGAAGAGGTCATCGTCCCCACCGGCTTTGAGGCGGTAATCCGGAAGAAGTTCAGTCAGCCCATGCCGGCCTTTCTGAATTTTGAAACGGACACTATTGAAAAGATGGCCGCCTTCGAGTTTGACGATCCATGGGACGACCGTCGGTATTTTTCCGCCGGCGACAACCAGATTGCCGGCGTCGGCGACGGTTTCGCCCGCAACCTTCCGGCCTGGGTAGACCAGGTCAAGGCGAAGTATCCTGACTTCCCGGTCTACGGCTCGGTATGTGAAGGACACGAGACGCTCTGGCGCATCATCGGCTCAGAAAACGCCATGATGTGGATGGGCCTCTACCCGGCCGAGGTACAGCGGTTTGTGGAACGTATCAATGAATTCTCTCTGGAGTTGATGCGGGCCCAGATCAAGGCCGCCGATGGAAAGCTGGACGGCATGGTCATCTGGGGCGACGTTGCTTACAAGAAGCGCATGATGTTCTCCCCGGCCCACTGGCGCAAGGCCTTCAAGCCGGGCGTGGAAGCCATGATCCAGGAGGCCCACTCCCATAACCTGCCGGTCATCTACCACGGCTACGGCAACGTCAAGCGCATCTTCGAAGACTTCATCGACATGGGTGTTGACGCCTACAATCCGCTCGAGGCCAAGGCCGGGCTCGACGTGGTCGACCTCCGCCGCCAGTTCGGTCATCGCATCGCTTTCTGCGGCAATATGGATGTGATCACCTGGGCGCGCGGCGACCAGGAGGAACTCACCCGCACGGTGCTTACCAAGCTCAATGCGGCGAAAGGGGGTGGGTACATCTTCCAGTCGGACCACTCCGTTCCCAGCAACGTCTCCGGCCAGAGCTATGACTATGTTGTCCGGCTCATCCGTGAGCGCGGCAACTATCCACTCGATCTCGGCGAGTATGACCTTCCGGACGTGCAGTAGTGTCTCACAGCTTGCGAATCGTGTGGTTGTCGATGAAATCCCAGTCCCACTCAATTCCCAGACCCGGCCCGTCCGGCGGGTGCGCATAGCCTTGCTCGTCGATCCGCAACGGTTGACGAAGTCCGAACGCCATCGCTGACTGCGGGTACAGCAGCTCAAAGAACTCGCAGTTTGCGATGGCGCAGCAGCAGTGCAGGTTGACAATCTCCAGCGGGTGATAAATGGCGGTATGAACCTCGCACTGCACGCCGAACGACTCGGCCAGGTGCGCGGTCTTCATCACCGCCGTCACGCCACCCTTCCAGGAGACGTCGGTGCGCACAATGTCGACTACGCCGGTAGTAATGCATTCCGCCGTGGTGTAATGGCTGCCTTCGAGTACCTCTGTGCCGCAAATCGGAATGTCAAGCTTGGCCGTCAGCTTCCGCAGTCCGTGAAAGTTCACATCGAAGAGCGGTTCCTCGAGCCAGTAGTAGCCGAGCCTTTCCAACTCCCGCCCGATCCGAAGCGCTTGTTCGTAGGTGTAGGCGGCCACCGGATCCGCCATCAGTCTGAAATCGGGTCCCACAGCCTCCCGGCACGCGCGGTAGGCGGCCACATCGAAGTCGTAGTCGCCCGGCGGATGCAGCTTGTAGGCGTGCCATCCGCTGCTTTTCACTTCCAGGGCCTGCTCGGCGTAGGCTTCCGGCGTGTCGAGCACGAAGGAGCTGCCGTAGGTGGGAACCCTATCCCGGAACTCGCCGAGAAACCGGTAGAGGGGCAGCTCCGCCCTCTTGGCGGCGATATCCCAGAGGCAGATGTCGAACGGACCGTAGGAATAGACCGGCGCGTGGTGCCACCAACGGTCGTGGGTGCGGAACTCCTGCCAGTGTTTCTCGCGAGCGAAAGGGTCTTTGTTCAGGAAGAAGGGCTTTAAGGTTTCGGCAGCCACGGCTCCGGCCATGGCCGCGCCTCGCCCGGCGAAGCCGAAGGAATGTCCTTCGATCCCATCGTCGGTCCGCATCGTGATCACGAGAAACTCGAACTCCGAGGCGCCCCCGCTGCGCATTCCGTACGAGTTGACCGTGGCGCCGCCGCCCCGGCAGATGCGAACCTCAATATCACTGATTTTGCTCGATGGCGTAGGCATGAACGGAGTTTAGGTGTTGTCTAGTTTAACATCGAGTTATAGCCGCTGTCGACCGGGTTGGCGGCTGGCGGCGACGGAGGAGGAATTGAAATGACCTCGCGGGAGCGTGTGCTGGCGGCGGTCCATCACAAGGAACCGGACCGCGTACCGATCGACGAAGGCGCCATGCATTCCAGCGGCATCATGGCGGTCGCCTACAACCGGTTGAAGGACTACCTTGGGGTCGGGTCCGAACCGGCCTTCATGTACGACCTGGTGCAGCAACTCGCCCAGCCCGACGACTGGTTTCTCGACCGCTATCACGTGGATGCGATCGACATCGGGCGGGCCTTTCACGCGGCGGATAAATGCAAGCCGTGGGAATTGCCGGACGGTTCCCAGGCCATCGTGCCCAAGTGG
>CAYLSS010000044.1:1937-4240 GCA_964385765.1 uncultured Solibacteraceae bacterium | reverse complement strand
GAACGGCGAACTGATCTGGCGGGACAAGAACGGGGTGGCGATCGGCAAGATGCCGAAGGGCGGCTACTACATCGACCAGTGCTACTGGCCTCTCTCCAGCGAAGGCGGGCTGGACAACTTCGAGCCGCTCGAAGCGAGTATGGAACAAGTGACCTGGGCCGCCCTTCCCTCGGCGCCGTTTGATGAGCCGTTAACAGCGAAGCGGCTGGAGGAGATCGGGCGGGTGGCCAAGCGTCTGTCTGAGACCACCGACTATGCCCTGGTTTTGCCGGTGGGATGCAACCTGTTCGAGTGGTGCCAGTTCCTGTTCGGAATGGAGAACCTGTACATCTACATGGGTGCCGAGAAGCGGAAGCTCGGCCGGGTGCTGGACCGACTGGCCGAGATCCACATGGAGTTCCTGGGCCGGGTGTTGCCAAAGGTGAAGGGCTACGTACAGTTCCTGGTAGTGGGAGACGACCTGGGCATGCAGAGCGGTCCACAGATGTCGAGGGCGATGTACCGGGAGCTGTTCTTCCCGCGGCACAAGCGGATTTATCAGTATGCGCGGGAGCTGAGCGGGGCGCATATCTTCATGCACAACTGCGGCGGCATCTTCCAACTCATTCCAGACCTCATCGAGGCCGGTGTCGAGGTGCTCAACCCGGTGCAGACCGGCGCGAAGTACATGGAGCCGGAGTGCCTCAAAAGAGAATTCGGCAAGGACCTGACCTTCTGGGGTGGTGGCTGCGACACGCAGAAGACCCTGATCACGGGCACTCCGGAACAGGTGCGGGAGGACGTGAACCGCCGGATGGAGATCTTCATGCCCGGAGGCGGATTCGTCTGGACTCAGATCCACAATGTGTTGGCCGATGTCCCGCCGCAGAACCTGGAGGCGATGCTCGAGGCAGCGTATGAGTTCGGCCGTTACTGAGCGGGGTCGGTTACCGCGATCGATCAGTGGTCAGATCTGATCGGGAATGTAGTAGAAGACATCGAACTTCGGCTCGACCGTGCTCTGGGCGGCGCGAGGAGCGTGATCGACGTAGTGATGGTAGATTTCCACCTGTGGATGGAGCTGGTTCAGGAAATACTGAAACGTCAGCCCCAAACACCAGGCCGCGCCCTCGCCCCGGTACCTGCTTCGCCCAAACCTCCTCCAGGATGTCCCAGAGCCTGCGCAGATACTGACGTTCGTTCTCTGAAGTATCCGTGTTCTGCGCGACGGCGAAATTGTAACGGGGAGCCGGCGCGAGGTCCTCCGCCGATTGACCGTCGCTGTGGTACTGAATGTGAACAACGCACCAGAGCGGGCTGGTGTTCCATCTCAACTCTGCTCAGGTCCGGAGGCGGCGGTCGAGATCATAGGAGCCGCCGGCTTCCGTCTGCAACTCCACGGCTTTCCGGCCGTAGCGCACCCGGCACGGCCCGCCCAGCTTGGAGCGGATGGTCGCGGCCACGAGCTCCCCCCGCCGCCATTCGAGGTCGACCTCGAAACCGCCGCGCGCGCGGAGGCCCTTGACGGATCCCTCCGCCAGCGCCGCCGGCAAGGCGGGCAACAGACGAACGGCCCCACCGTGGCTCTGCAACAGCATCTCAGCCAGTCCCGCGGGGCCCCCGAAGTTCGGGTCGATATCGAAGGGCAGCGGCTGGCCGGCGTAGCATTGTGTGAAGAGGTTGGGACTGAGTCCGTCTACCAGCATCTGTTGCAGGGCCTCATAGGCTCTCTCCGCGTCGCCGAGCCGCGCCCACAGATTCGCCATCCAGGCGCGGGTGAACCCCACGTCGCCCAACCCGCGAAAGTCGAGCGACGTGCCCGCCGCCCGCGCCAGTTTCGGGGTGTCCCATGGTGTGATCGATTCACCCGGATAAGCGGCGTACAGATGGGACAGGTGGCGGTGATGATCCTCGGGGCTGTCCCAATCCTTGGACCACTCCTGTAGCTGTCCGTGCCGGCCGATCTGGTAGGGTAGAAGCCTGGGAAGCTTCGCCTCGATCTCCTGTCTCAGTTCGGCATCGGTTCCCAGCACCGTGGCCGCCTTCAGAACATTGGTGAAAAGGTCGCGGATGATGGCCATGTCCATCGTGGAACCCATCGAAACAGAGGCTGTTTGGCCGTCGGGCGTGGTGAAGGTGTTCTCCGGAGACGTGGCGACCGGCGTGACCAGATGCCCCCGGCCGTCCTCCCGCAGCCAGTCGAGGTAGAAGAGCGTCGCTCCCTTCATCAACGGATAGGCCGTCTGGGCCAGGTACTCCCGGTCGCCGCCGAACTCGTAGCGTTCCCAGACGTGCCGGCACAGCCAGCCGCCGGCCAGCGGCCA